>CAZUPX010000001.1:0-6966 GCA_964622155.1 uncultured Planctomycetaceae bacterium
GGCCAACAGCGGCGCCAAGAACGAGCTGGCGGCCAACACGCTGATCCCGTTGTTTCTGTGCCCCAGCGACCGCGGCTCGGTGCCCGAATCGACCTTTGGTCCCAACAACTATGTGGGCAACGTCGGCTCGGGCCTGGTGCAAGCCGGCTTCATCAAGGTCGCCGACGGAGTGTTTTTTGACGGATCGAAAATCAGCATGCGTCACATTACCGACGGCAGCACGTTCACCATCGCATTCAGCGAATCGCTGTTGGGGCCGGGCGACAAGTACAAGTCGACCTCGTCGCCCCCCGCGCAGCCGCAGTTGGAAGTGATCGAACTGTCCGGCGGCGGCGACACCACCGACACGCCTTGCACCTCGGGCAGCGGCACGTGGTCGGGCATTCGCGGCGCGAAGTGGATCAACGGCCACTTTGGCGACACGCTTTACAACCACTATTATCGCCCAAACGCCTTGGAGTGGGATTGTGGCAACGCCTCGCACAACCACGCCCTGACAGCGCCGCGCAGCATGCACCCCGGCGGCGTCCAGGCCATGTTCTGCGACGGTCACGTCGATTTCGTCATCAACGAGATCGATCTCGCACTGTGGCGCGCGTATTCGACGCGAGCCGGTAATGAAGCCATCGATGAAAACGCCGTTCGATAAACGATCTCAACTTACGAAATCTGGAATATCGCCATGAAGAAAACGCTTCTGTTTGCGCCAGCGATTGTCCTGTGCGCGACGATCTGCGCCGCGCACGACGCCTGGCTGCAAACCAATACGAATCTCGTGCGCACGCTGGACGCGATCCACGTCGACCTGTTGCTGGGCAATCACGGCAACGACCATCGCGACTTTAAGCTGGCCGGCAAGATCGCGCGCGGTGCGACCTGCGAAGTCATCCAGCCCGACGGCACGCGAGTCGATCTGACGCCCTCGCTGGATGACGTCGGCTATGCGCCGCAGGAAGGATTCGTGACGGCACGCTTCGTGCCGGCGCAAGCGGGCTTGTACCTCGTGGGCCATGCGTCTGACAAGGTCATGTCTTACGGTCCGGTGCGGAGCGTCAAAGGTGCCAAGGTGTTGTTCCTGGCCAGCGATTCGCTCGATAAGGTTGCGCGTGACGCGCCCGGTTTCGATCGTCCGCTGGGGCATCCCTTGGAACTGGTGCCGCTGTCGAACCCCGTGGCGCCGATGGGGCCGGGCACTCCGATCCGCGTGCGTCTGGTCTACAGGGGCAAGCCGCTGGCGGCCGGCCGCGTTTCGTTCATTCCCCGCGGTCAGTTGCTGGCCGAATCGTTTGACGAAACTTACGAGCGCCGGACCGACGAGCAGGGCCAGGCCGCCTTCACGCCCACTTTCGGCACGTATTACCTGGTGGTGGCACATCACGAAGAACCCAACGAGCGCGGCGAGGGATACAATCGCACCAAGTACAGCGCCACGCTATGCGTCTACGTGCCGCAAGTGTGTCCTTGCTGCAACGATTGATCGTCGCCGGGCAAATACAATTGACTCCGACACGCGCATCACCCGCGGACTGCCGTCCCTTGGGGTCTTCCGGCCGTACAATGCTGCCACCGAACCTCGACAGCAACCGCGGCGTCTACATCGTGTGCCACGTTGTGCTGGCGTGTCGTCTGCCGGCAAGCGCGTGATATACTTATGCCATGATTCTGTTGATCGACAACTACGACTCGTTCACCTACAACCTCGTGCAGCGTTTGGGCGAGATCGATCCGTCGCTCGAGCTGGAGGTGCATCGCAACGACAAGATCACGGTCGACGAGATCGCTGAGAAACAACCCTCGCATCTGATTATTTCGCCGGGGCCGTGTACTCCCAGCGAGGCGGGCATCTCGTGCGCCTGCGTCACGCGCTTCGCCGGGCAGATTCCGATTCTGGGCGTTTGCCTCGGTCACCAGTCGATCGGCCAGGCCACCGGCGGCACGATCGTGCGGGCGAAGCGGCTCATGCATGGCAAGACCGACTGGATTCACCACGACGAGCAGAGCCTGTTCGAGGGTCTGGAAAACCCGCTGCAAGCCACTCGGTATCACAGTCTGGTGATCCAACCCGAAACGCTGAACCCCGACTTCGTCGTCAATGCCTGGAGCGAAGCTCCGGACGGCACGCGCGAGATCATGGCCATCCGCCACCGCCAGCATCCACTGTTCGGATTGCAGTTTCATCCGGAGAGTTTTTTGACGCTCAGCGGTACGAAGCTGTTGGAAAGGTTTTTGAATGTAGCGCCGCCAAAGCATAAACCAGAAAAGGTAGAACAGAAACTCAATCCGAAACAGATTAGAAGCCACAGAGAACACGGAGAAAAAGGATGAGTATCCGGCCGAGGTCAGTTTCTCGGTGACCTCTGTGTTCTCTGTGGCAAATGATCTTGTCGAATGCCGGTGGCGGTTTTCAGCCAGACAACGCGCTGCGACAACCATGTTGAATGTGGATCAGGCTCTCCAGCACGTGCTCGCACAATGTCGGACGCTCGCACCGGTCGCGGGTGCGGCCGCCGATGCGCTGGGTCTGGTCCTGGCCGAAGATGTCACCAGCGACGTCGATTCGCCGCCGCACGACAAGTCGCTGGTCGACGGCTACGCGGTGATCGCCTCCGATCTGGCCAGCGGCTCGAGGGAGTTTGAGATTTTGGAAGAGGTCACCGCCGGCAGCGTGCCGTCGCGCACGGTGACTCACGGTTCGGCGACGCGTGTGATGACCGGCGCGCCGATTCCGCCCGGCGCCGACGCGATGGTGATGATCGAGCGCAGCGAGATGCTCGCGGGTCCAGGGTCAGGCCGGGTGCGGCTCGTCATCGAGCGCATCGCGGCGGGCGACAACATCATGCGCCGTGCAGCCTCGATGTCGCGCGGCCAGAGGGTGCTACCCGCCGGCTCCTTGTTGCGGCCGATCGAGATGGGAGTGCTGGCCGAGGTTGGGCACTCCGAGGTCCGCGTGGTCCAGCGGCCAACCGTGGCAGTGCTAGCCACTGGCAATGAGCTGGTGCGCTCGATCGAGCTGCCCGCGGCGGGGCAGATTCGCAATTCGAACGGCCCACTGCTGTTCGCGGCCGCGCAAGCGGCAGGCGCGGCGGCGGTCGACCTGGGAATTGCTCGCGATGAGGTTGCTTCGCTGCGCGAGCGGATCGCTCTGGGGCTCGAAAGCGACATCCTGGTGATCTCGGGGGGCGTCTCGGCCGGGGTGCTCGACCTGGTACCGGGCGTGCTGGCCGAGCTCGGTGTCGAGCAGGTCTTTCACAAGGTCAATCTCAAACCCGGCAAGCCGCTGTGGTTCGGAGTGAACGCAGGCGGGAAACTGGTCTTCGGTCTGCCGGGCAATCCGGTGAGTAGCTTTGTGTGCTTCGAGCTATTTGTGCGGCCGGCAATCGCGCGGCTGGCCGGGCGCGATTGCGGGATCGAGCAAACGAGCGCGGCGCTGACAATCGATTTTTCAAGCCGATCTGAACGGCCGACGTATCATCCGGCCCGACTCACGACCGTCGACGGCCAGAGTCGGATCGAGCCGCTCACCTGGCAAGGCTCGGGCGACCTGCGCACGTTGGTCGAAGCCAACGCCCTGGCCATCTTCGAGCCTGGCTGCCAATGCGTGGCCGGGCAGCTAGTTGCCGCGCTGCGGCTTTGAGAAGCGATTCGAAGACGCAGATGGCCGCAGGTATTCGGTCTGGGCAAACATCGTCGATCGTCCTACGCTACAGGTATGCGTAGCAGCTCCTCGGCAACTCGACCCGCGGCGACTCGGCCACGAGTCTCCGACGGCACAAGCAGGCCGTCGCCCGCGGGACCTTGGTGGCAATCGACGTGGGCACTTGGCCTGGCGGGCAACATTCTGTTGTGGGCCGCGCTGCCGCCGCTGTCGTGGAGTCTTCTGGCATGGATCGCGCCGGTGCCATGGGTGATTCTCGTGCGGCGCGAGACGCTCACCGGCCGGCGGCCGTATGTCGCACTGCATCTGACGAGCTTCGCCTTCTGGCTGGCGACACTGCATTTTCTTACGCTGCCGCACTGGGCCACTTCATTCGGGTTGCTGGCCATCGCGTTCTACCTGGCGTTCTACTTTCCGCTGTTCGTGGCACTTGCGCGGAACGCAGTGCATGCGCTGGGCGTCTCGGCAGTCTTGGCGGTGCCGGTGGTGTGGACGGGGCTTGAGTTTGCGCGGCTGCACATGTTCACCGGCTTTGGCATGGCCCTGTTGTCGCACACGCAATATTGCTGGCCGCTGGTGCTGCAAGTCAGCGACATTTTCGGCGCGTACGGCGTGAGCTTTGCGATGATATTCGTGACTGCGTGCGCGGGGCGGATGCTGCCCTGTGGCGCGGCGCGATGGGCGTGGTGGCCGATTGTGCCATTGGCCGCGATGCTGGCGGCCGTGCTGGCTTATGGCAACTGGCGACTGACCGACGAGTCGGCCGTGACGGGCCCTAAGGTGGCACTCATTCAGGGCTCGATCGACGTCGAGATCAAGCACGATTCCACGCAGTCGCAGCGGATCTTCGACGAGTATTTCGGCTTGTCGCGGCAAGCCGTCAAAGAACATCCCGACGTCGAACTGCTCATTTGGCCCGAGACCATGTTTCCATATCCGTGGTACTTGATCGACGAGGGATTCCAGGCGCCGGACGATGCGCCGATCACACCGGAAGAAGCGAAGCGCCGCAGCCGCGATCTGGTGGCCGGCACGGCCCGCGCGCTGGGCAAGCCGATACTGCTGGGAATCTCGACGTATCACGGTACTCGCGACGGCATGCGGAGCTACAACAGCGGCCTGTTCGTCGATCGCCAAGGTAACGAGCTGGGGCGCTACGACAAGAACCACCTCGTGCTGTTTGGCGAGTACGTCCCCTTTGCCGAAACGTTTCCCTGGCTCTACCGGCTGACCCCATTGCCGGGCGGATTGAATCGTGGCGATGGTCCGCGTGCGGTCCAGATTGGCCAGACCAGATATGCGCCAAACATCTGCTACGAGAACACGGTGCCGCACCTGCTCCGCCAGCACGTCATTCAACTGCGCCACGAAGAGCGCGAGCCCGACGTGCTGGTCACATTGACCAATGACGGCTGGTTCTGGGGTTCGAGCGAACTGGACCTGCACCTGGCCTGCGGAGTGTTTCGCGCGATTGAGTGTCGCAAGCCGATGTTGATCGCGGCCAATACCGGTTTTTCCGCTTGGATCGATGCTGACGGCCACATCCGCTCTCAGGGCCCGCGACGCTCAACGGACGTGGTGATTGCAGAAACCAAACTCGACCGCCGCGGGAGTTGGTATCTGGACCACGGCGACCTGGGGGCTGGACTTTGCTTGTCCGCCGCCTGTGGATTGGCGATTGTCGGGGTCGCCGGCTGGCGGCGCGAGCGGAAAAAGCAGAATGCGGCGGAGAGTTGATTGGGGCTGTGCGGCCGCGCGTAGAACCCAAAAACAGTGCCCATTCGGTCTGTACTTCCAATCGCCCGGCGACTTCCTTCCCGAATCCCCCATTTTTCCCGATCGAATAACCGAGATTGACTTGGCAAAGGGGGCCCAATTATACTAATTCGTAGCGCGAGTGCCGGGCTTTATCTCCTGTCCAGGTAAAAGCTTGAGGCCTGCGCTGTGGCCAAGTCTTCTGGATCTTCCACTGGTTGTCTAATCGTGAACTGAAGTCTCGCTTTGGACCAGGAGGGTGCCGGCGGGGCGGGTGTGCTTGCAGGAACGACCCCCATGAATCTGCTGGGCAAGATTTTCGTCGTTGTCATCTTCGTGATGAGCTTCATGTTCGCCACGATGGCCATCATGGTCTACCAGACGCATCGGAACTGGAAGACTGTCGCCGAGCAGCGTGCCGTCCAGATCGCCGCACAGGAAGACGTACTCAAACGTCGCATTGCTGAAGTTGACCAGCTCAAAAAAGACATCGATCGAGAAGCCCACGCCCGGCAAGAAGCACTGGCCAAGCTCGAAACCGAAAAAGGCGAGCTGGCCAAGGAACGTGACGCATTAACCACCGAGCGTGACGCGCTGTTGGTCAAAGACAAGCAGGCCGTCGCCGCGCTCGATACGGCGCAGCAGAACCTGAAAAAGCTCACGACGGAAGTCGACATGCTACGAACCGAGATTCGCACCGCCCAAAGCGAGCGCGACAAGCATTTCGACCAGGTCGTCAAGTTGACCGATCAAATTCACCAGGCCCAAGGCGAGCTGAAGCGGCTCGAAGAGCGCGACGTGCAACTGGCCGGCCAATTGGCGCAATCGAAGCAAGTGCTCGACGCGCATGGCCTGAACAAGGACATGCCGCTCGACGGCCGCCCGCCGCAAATCCGCGGCAAGGTGCTGGCGCTCAACCGCGACGACATGATCGAAATCTCGCTGGGCTCCGACGACGGATTGCGGGCCGGCCATACGCTGGAAGTCTTTCGCGCTAGCCACTACCTGGGCCGGGTCGAAGTGCTAACCACCTCGAACGACCGGGCAGTGGCCAAGATCATGCGGGGATTCAAGAAGGCCGCTATTCAGAAAGGCGACGATGTCGCGACTCGGTTCACAGCAGCCTGACGCATCCCAACGGGGTGTCGTCGTCGAAAAACCCAAGGCCAGCATCTACACGATGTTGCTCATTCTGTCGCTGTTCGCCATCCTGATCGGCTGCCTGTGCCTGTATCTGGAGATGAAGGCCTACGACTTCAAGATCAAGGCCGGGTAGGGCCTGCTACCGGGTGCCATGCCCACGCTTCGTGGGCATGCGTCTCCACCGCACGCAACGTTTAACGGATTGAACGAACTCAAACTCACTTACACCGCGGGCAAGGATGCTCCCTCGACTCTTTGGACTGCTGGGCTGGGACCTGGCCATCGATTTAGGCACGGCCAACACGCTGGTCAGCGTGGTGGGCGAAGGTCTCGTACTCAATGAGCCTTCGATCGTGGCCGTCGAGGAAGGCACGACGCGCGTCGTGTCGGGCGGATGCGCCGTGGGCCACCTG
>CAZUPX010000002.1:0-5489 GCA_964622155.1 uncultured Planctomycetaceae bacterium
TGCACAGCGCGGCCGTGCCGCGGTCGAATGTCGAGCTGCGCCGCGCGAAGGAGCTGAAGCTCGAAACCTTGAGTTATCCCCAGATGCTCGGACGGTTGATGGGGTCGCGCCGAGGCGTGGCCATCGCCGGCACGCACGGCAAGAGTACGACCACAGCCATGGCTGACGAAATCCTGCGCGCCGAGGGTCTCAGTCCGACGGTCGTGGCGGGCGCCGCGCGACGCGACGCGACGTCCGGCGGCCGCTTGGGACGCGGCCGGTTGATGTTGGCCGAGGCGTGTGAGTACCAAGGACATTTCCTGAATCTGAGCCCGCAGATCGCTGTTGTTCTCTGTGTCGAACCGGATCATTTTGATTGCTTTGCGTCCCAGGCCGAGTTGGAGAAGGCGTTCGGCGAGTTTGTCGGCCGAGTGCCCTCCGATGGCCTGGTGATGTGGTCGGCCGACTGTCAAGCCACGCGACGGGCGATTGGCGGGCTGGGTTGTGCGGGTGAGTCATTCGGTCTAACTTCGACGGCAATCTGGCGGGCCACCGATCTGCGCCAGCGTCGCGGGTACTACACGTTTCAGATTCGCTGCCGCGAGCGCTTGGTCTGTGATGTTGTGCTGAACGTCCCAGGTCGACACAACGTGCTCAATGCCCTGGCCGCCGCCGCCGTCGCAAGCCACTGCGGGGCGACGGGACGGGCCATCCGCGCCGGGCTTGCGCATTTCGGGGGACTGGCACGCCGGACCGAATTGGTCTCGGACGACCCCAGCCTGGCCGTGGTAGATGACTATGCCCACCATCCGTCCGAGGTCACCGCGGCGCTGGCCAGCGTGCGGCAGATGTTTCCCGGCCGCCGTATGTGGTGCGTGTTTCAGCCGCACCAGAACTCGCGCACCAGGCACCTGTTGGACGAATTTGCCCACAGTTTGCAAAATGCGGATAGAATCATCGTGACCGATGTCTTTCGGGCACGCGAGCCGGAGGGACGCGGTCGGGTGACGTCCGCGGACCTGGTTTTGCGGATCGCCGAGCAGGGCGCCAATGTCGTCCAACTACCTTCGGCGGCCGAGGTCGATCGTCATCTGCGGCTGCACTTGCAACACGCGGACGTGTTGGTCACCGTCGGGGCTGGAGATATCGGAAGCGTCGCACATGGCTTTAGACACGGGATTGGAACATTTCGTAAGGCGGGCTGAGCCGCTGGCGCCGCTCACCTGGTTTCACCTGGGGGGCCCGGCCGAGTTCTTCGCCGAGCCGAACACGGTGGAGGAGTTGCAGGCAGTCGTGCGCCGCTGCCACCAGGAGCGGGCGCCGATTCGCTTGCTGGGCGGAGGCTCCAACATCCTGGTGCGCGACGAAGGGGTCACCGGCATGGTCGTGCGCCTGGCGGCCGCACCGTTCGCCGAAATCACGGTGGGACAGCGCGCCGTCACCGCAGGCGGCGGCGCCAAGTTGGGACACGTCATCTCGACATCCGTGCGCGAAGGACTGGCTGGCTTGGAGCCGCTGGTCGGCATACCCGGCACGATCGGTGGAGCACTGCACGGCAACGCGGGGAGTCACGGAGGCGACATCGGGCAATGGACATGCCAGGCAACAGTCATGACGCGCGGCGGCGAAATCCTCGAGCGCACTCGCGAGGAGTTGGTGTTCGCCTATCGCGAAAGCTCGCTCGACGAGCTGGCCATCCTGCGGGCCCAGTTTCAGCTCGACGCCGACGACCCGGCCGAGCTGACCAAGCGGATGCAAAAACAATGGATCATCAAAAAGGCCGGCCAGCCGCTCTCGCATCAGAGCGCCGGTTGCATCTTCAAGAACCCGCGAGGCATGAGCGCGGGTATGTTGATCGATCAGGCTGGACTTAAGAACACGCGTTACGGCCAGGCCGAGGTCAGTGAGCGACACGCGAACTTCATCATTGCCGACGAGGGAGCCACCAGTCAGGATGTGCTGCAATTGATCGACGTCGTCCGCCAACGCGTATTCGATCGGCTGGGCATCGAACTCGAATCGGAAATCGAGGTTTGGTAAGCGCGCTCGGCGTCATGGACGCGGCTACAGCAGTTAGGTCACGGAGGACCGGTCGATGTGGACGGCATTGGAGAGTGCAGTATGGCGCGTGGCTGTTTTGGCCGGCGGCGACTCGGCGGAACGGTCGGTTAGTCTGCGCAGCGGGACCGGCGTGGCGGATGCCTTGTCGGCGGCCGGTCATCGTGTCACCTCGATCGATCTATCCGAGCGTCCCTTGGCTCACGTCGACTGGTCGCTGTTCGATGCGGCGTTCATAGCGCTGCACGGCGGGGCAGGGGAGGACGGGCGCGTTCAACAGCAGCTTGAAGACCTGGGTGTCGCCTACACCGGCAGCAGTCCAGCAGCTTGCCGGTTGGCAATGAGCAAAAGCGCCGCCAAAGAACGGTTCCGCCAGTGCGGTGTGCCGACGCCACCGTTTCTGCTGTTCAATGCCAGCGATGCCATTGACGTCGTCGCCAGGCGCGCGACTCGGCTCGGCTATCCGCTGGTCATCAAGCCCGACGGTCAGGGATCGAGCCTGGGCGTAGCGATCGCCGACGGCCAAGACGATCTGGCGACGGAAATCGCCGCCGCCGCTGAGTTCGATCGGTCCTTGCTAGCCGAGGCTTTCGTGCGCGGGCGCGAGTTTACGGTCGCCGTGTTGTCCGACCGTCCGTTGCCGCTATTGGAGATCGTCTCGCCCCAGCGCATCTTCTCGTATGAATTCAAGTACCACAGCTCGCAGACGCAGTACTCCTTCGACTTTGAATTGGGGGCGCAGTCGCGCGGAGCCTTAGTACAGGCAGCGGTGGGGGCGACGCAAGCAATTGGCACAAGCGGGCTCGCGCGTGTCGACCTGATGCTAGACGACGGTGGACAGGTGTGGGTGCTGGAGGTCAACACCAGCCCCGGCATGACGGCGCGCAGCCTGGCTCCGCAGGCTGCCGCACGAGCAGGACTGGACATGCCGGCGTTGTGCAATCTGTTGGTTCGAAAATGTCTGGCAGGGACCGGTGTCGCATGAGTGCCAAGAAGAAGTCTTCCGAATCGCCAGACGCGGCCGTGCAGCGAGTCCAACGCCCGCGACGCTGGCCGTGGGTGATGGCGATTCTTGTCGGTTTGACGGCCACCGGAGCTGTCGTGGTATGGCGGCACGTTCGCCAGCACGTCCTGTCGAGCGGCGAATATCAGGTTGATCCAGAGAAGATCGAGATCACCACGCCACCGCCCTGGATTCGCTCGAACGTGAAGGCCGAGGCGGTCCATGACGCCAGCCTGAGCGGGCCCTTGTCATTGTTAGACGGCCATTTGACCGTGCGCATGGCCAGTGCCTTTGCCGCACATCCCTGGGTCGCGCACGTGGAGCGAGTGAGTAAACGATACCCGTCGAGCGTCGAGGTTGTGCTCTCTTACCGCAAGCCGGTTGCGATGGTCGAGGTCCAAGGCGGGGCCTTGCCGGTTGACGTCGACGGCGTCGTGCTGCCATCGGCCGACTTCGCGCCCGAGGAGGCCCAGCGCTACCCGCGGATCGACGAAATTCACACGGCACCAGCCGGACTGGTGGGCACGCGCTGGAGTGATCCGGCAGTCGTGGGCGGAGTCCGAATCGCCGCCGTGTTGGGCGGAGACTGGCAGCGGTTGGGCCTGGCGCGCATCGTGCCGGGCGAGCGCAAGCCGGCTCGCAGCGGCTTCGAGTACGAGTACGTGCTGTACACTCGCGGTGGCACGCGGATCGATTGGGGCCGCGCGCCGTCGGCCGACGCGCAAGGTGAAGTGCCGCCCGGCGCCAAAGTTTCACGGCTGCGTGAATACGCAGCCAAGAACGGTTCGCTCGACGGTTCGGACGGTCCTCAGCGGCTGCGATTTGGCGAAGGGGGCCAACTGCACGTCGAGCGCCTCGCGCCGGTCAAACCGCTGCCGAAGAGCAAATCACAGGGTCGCGAGTAGGGGTTCGCCGAGTTGAGTCTCAGCTCGGCTGGCGCCCCACCGGTGCGATTTCAGCGTGACTGTGCTATAATTTTCACATGCTTCAGATTCCGCTATCCCCAGACACTGAAAGCACGCTTCGGCAACGGGCCGAGGCCAGCGGCGAGGACGTCGCGTCTTATGCTGCGCGCATCCTGCAGGAGGCTCTTTGTGCTCCCTCGGTCGACGAGCTTCTTGCTCCTTTCCGCAAGCAGGTCGAAGAGAGCGTAATAACGGACGACGAACTTGACAAACTCGGCGAGGAGCTTCGTCGCGAAGTTCGGCAGGAAGAACAGTCACGGAAAGCCAAGACTCGATGATAAACCAGGATGGCCGGCAGCGGCTGCATTTTGGCGAAGGGGACCAATTGCACGTCAAGCGCCTCGCGCCGGTCAAACCGCTGCCGAAGAGCAAATCGGCCGTAGACAGTAGACGGTAGACAGGGCTGGGAAACGACCTACAGCCTACAGCCTTGCTCAACCGTAGCAGGCACACGCCTGTGTGCCGTAGCAGCGTCGGAGAAAGGCGCTGATTTGCAATCAGCGCGGCACGCTCGAGGTGACCTGCAAACGCGCGTCTGTTTAACGGCTCACGGCGTGAGCCTACTACACTTTCCAAGATCGGTAGCTCTTTGCGTGACAGGATTTAAGCCGTCATTCAGCCTGCCGTCGATCGGTCAACCGGCGGTGCGGCAAGACTTTATGGCGGCTGTAGCTGAAGTCGCCAGACTTCAGTGAGGGTACGCCTGAATGCTTGCGAATTCAGCTGCGTGCGAGGATTTCCTGCCGCACCCTCAGCCGGTGTCGGCTTGGGCCGCTTCGGGCGACCTCATGATCTGGGTCTTTGCGACGGGCCTGGCATCTCAGCTTCCCGCTCGGCGGGCTCTCCTCAAAAAAATTTCCGAAAAAAAATTTCGCAGACACTAGACAGGGGGGTGGTGGGGGGGGTACAATCCACCCGGAACTGTCACCTTGAGTTGGCGAGAGGCAAACGCGAAGCGCGCGGCAGCAAGCTCCGAGCTCGAAAGGAAACGCTCATGACGCACAACCCAACTCGTCGACTTGTCTCGCTTAACGCCTTTCTGGCGCTATTGGCCCTCGTGGCGACATTCGCCGCCGACGCGCGCGCCGTCACGATTGCCACCGTCCCGGTCGGCAATGCGGGGAACGCCGGTGACCCAGCGACGGACCCGGCCGATCCATTTGGCTACTACGGCTCGGTGGCCTACAACTACCGCATCGGCACGACCGAAGTCAGCAACGCGCAATACGCCGAGTTCTTGAACGCCAAGGCCGCCAGCGATCCGTTTGCACTTTACAACCCATACATGGCTGACGCTTCTGGACCCTTCGGTTTTGATTTCGGCGGCATTACGCAAAGCGGCTTAGCAGCCCGTTGAAAAAGTCTGGTTGACGCCGCAGCGCGGTCGGCGACAATTCGGCGAGCCGGACTCACGCACTTGGTGTGAAAGGACGCACGCATGGCCTTGGGCAAACGGAATCACGAACAGCAGGAAGCGTGGGTCG
>CAZUPX010000003.1:0-1696 GCA_964622155.1 uncultured Planctomycetaceae bacterium
TCGACGATTTGGAATCGCGCGGCCTCTTGGACGAGACTCTGATCGTGATGTGCGGCGAGATGGGGCGCACGCCACGCATCTCGCCGATCAGTCCGACCGGCAAGAACACGGCCGGCGAACCGTTCACGCCTGGCCGCCATCATTGGGGCGACGTGTTTCCCTGCTTCTTCGCCGGCGGCGGCATTCAGCCCGGCCGCGTCATCGGCGAGACCGACCGCCACGCCGGCCTGCCCGTCACAGAGGCCTATTCCGCCAGCGACCTGGCCGCCACGATCTTCCATCTGCTGGGCATCAATCCCGACCTGGAATTTCACGACCTCGATGGAAGGCCGTTTCGGTTGTATCAGGGTCGGCCGATTGAGGCGGTGTTGTAATTTCCCCTGTTCCTCTTCGTGTCCTTCGTGTCGTCGTGGTTGACTAGCTCTTCGTGGACGAGCCAAGGCGTTACCACAACGGCACAACGAACACGAAGAACGCCATGAACGACAGCAAATACTTCCTCTACTTCCCTGCCGAATCGCGATTGCTCACAAATACAATCCACTCTCCGTCCGGCGACCAGTCGGGGTCGCGGCAGACGCCTCTTTGACCGGGCACGCGTTGTGGCGGGTCGGTGCTATTGACTCGGGCAATGAGGATCTTGTTGGCGTCGGCAAACACGAGTTGCTCCCCGTCGGGCGAGAACGAGACGAATCCGCCCATCCCGCCTCGCAGGCGCGCCTTCTTGTCCGGCTGGTCAACCTCGGTGGATACGATCATCAGCTCCCGCGGCTTGCCCCGCTGGGGTCGAACGACAACCGCCAGGCGCTTGCCGTCGGGCGACCAGTCGAACCCGCGGAACAGCTCATCGACCTCGTCGCCGAACATCGAAATTTCCTCGCCGCTGACCAGGTCGACCAGCCGCAGCGTCCGATTTTCCCACACGGCCAGCCGGCTGCCGTCGGGCGACCAGCGCGGGGAGCGGCCCGCGGTGATTTTCGTCAGTCCTTGCCCGTCGAGATTTTGCACCATCACCTGCGGCGAAGAAGGGCCGGCATCGAATTGCTGAAAAGCCAATTGCTTGCCGTCCGGCGACCAGTCGGGCATGGCGTGGCGCGCCGCCTCGCGCAGTCCTGACCCATCGGCATCGACGACAAATACTCTCCGCGACGTCGAGCGGTTTTCATCTCGGTTGGCATCAAAGGCGATCTGTTTTCCGTTGGGCGACCACCGCGGGGCCTGGTGTTCGTGGTAGTTCGCCACCTGCGCGACCTTGCGGACCGCGCTCCCGTCGACCTTCATCACGTAGACGGCCCCGGGTTTGTCGTCGGCGCGCAACACGGTCCCTGCGCCGATCAGCAACGCCATGAGACACATGCGGTAGTGCATGGCCTGTTCCTTCATCCAAACGAATTCGTCCGCACATAATACCATTTTTCTCGGCCCGTGGCCCGTTCCGTTCTCCGGGGACCATGGAAGGCATGGTCACCGAAGATGAGTCGCGAACAGTTAGCTTCCTCGGGTGCCACTGCTGGCTTGCCCAGCAGTGAATACGGGGGCACGAGTTGGGGTGACAAGGGCGCGGACCGCTGCATCAGTTGGCGACTTGGATCTTGATTCCCCAAGTCGGCACGGCTGGACGAGCCAGCAGTGGCACCCGACGGGAGAACGACAACCTTCCTCCCTTCTCCCCTCGTGGGAGAAGGGTCGGGGATGA
>CAZUPX010000004.1:0-7238 GCA_964622155.1 uncultured Planctomycetaceae bacterium
ATGGCCACGCTGCGTGGCCATGGCACCCGATGTCGTTTGGCATTCATCGCGCTCGTCGTGCTGGGTGCGGGCGGAGCCGACTGGCTTCAATTCCGCACGGCGGACAGCAACAGTGTCAGCACCGATGCGCAGCCGCCGGCCGAATGGAGCGAGACGCAAAACATCGCATGGAAGGTCGAGCTGCCGGGGCGCGGGCCGTCCAGCCCGATCGTGATCGGAGACAAGGTGGTCGTCACCGCGTCGAGCGGCGTCAATCAGGATCGCTTGCACGTACTGTGTTTTGATGCCACCAGCGGCAAGCAGCTTTGGGAGCGGCAATTCTGGGCCACAGGCCGCACGCTGTCTCATCTTTCGAGCGCCAATGCCGCACCGACGCCCGCCAGCGACGGTCGATTGATCTTTGCGTTCTACTCGTCAAACGATCTGGTGTGCCTCGACCTGGAAGGCAACCTGCAATGGCTTCGCGGACTGGGCTACGACTTTCCGCACGCGGCTAACGACGTGGGTATGGCCTCCTCGCCGGCCGTAGTGGGTGACGTGGTTGTCGTGCAAGTCGAGTGCCAGGGCGATTCGTTCGCCAGCGGCATCGACAAGGCTACCGGCGAAACGCGGTGGCGCATCGACCGGCCGCGCGACGCCAGTTGGGCTTCGCCGGTCGTGATGCGCGGCGCCAAACCCTCAGACGACGTGGTCTTGATTCAATCCCCTTCGCGTTTGTCCGCGCACGATCCGGCCACGGGAAAGCAATTGTGGGCGCACGAAGTTCCCTGCGATGGCATTTCGTCGGCTGTGACCTCCGAGGGCGTCGTTTATGTCCCCTCAAAGGGTGTGACCGCGCTCGTGGCCTCATCGAGCGGTGAGCCGGACGTCCTTTGGAACGTTTCCACGCTGCAGCCCGGCGCCGCCAGTCCGATGGTGGATCGCGGACGCTTGTTGTTCATCAATCGGGCCGGCGTGTTGAACTGCGCGGACACGAAGACCGGGCAGGCCCTGTGCAAAGTGCGACTGGCGGGCGAATTTTGGGGAACTCCAGCGCTGGTGGGCAATCGGATTTATTGCATAAGCTCCAAGGGTGGCGGCCAGGTGGTGGAGATCAGCGACGATGGCCGCAGAGGCCAGATTATTGGCAAGGGTCAATTGGAAGGCACGATTCAATGTTCGCCTGCCGTCTCCAATGGCGCGCTGTATGTGCGCAGCGACCGCCACCTGTGGAAAATCGCTGGTAAGTAAACGTACGAGCGCGATGCGAGTCATGGGTGCCATGCCCGCGCTTGGCGGGCATGCTCATTGAGAGGCGCGCCCCCTCACCCGGCCCCGGCGCGCCGGGGCGACCCTCTCCGGCTCGACTGCCTTCGTCCCGAGCTCAGGGCGAGGGGAGCTCACCGAAGTCCACGAGGGGAGAGGGAGGAACTTACGTCGCCGCGACTGAAGAACCGTGCCTGAAAGCATCGAGATAACACCGCTTGCCGCGCCGCCGGATGCCTCGATCCGCCCACCGGGATCGAAGAGCTTGACGAACCGCGCGCTAATCACCTCGGCGCTGGCCGATGGCACTTCCACATTGCGCGGCGTTTTGCACAGTGACGATACGCGGGTCATGATCGATGGCTTGCGCGCTTTGGGTTTCACGATCGACGCGATCGACGACGCGGGCACGCTGCGAGTTCATGGCCGTGGCGGCACCATACCGACCGAAGCGGCCGAGCTGTACGTCGAGGCCAGCGGCACGACCATGCGATTCTTGACCGCCCTGGTCGCGTTAGGCCACGGCACTTATCGGCTGCACGGCACCAAGCGCATGCACGAGCGCCCCATTCGAGATCTGCTCGACGCGCTTGCGCAACTGGGTGTCCGCGCGGTGAGCGAGGCGGGCACGGGCTGTCCACCGGTGATCGTGCAGGCCGACGGATGGAAGCTTTCTCGAGCCACGGTGCGCGGCGACACATCGAGCCAGTTCCTCAGCGCTCTATTGATGATCGCTCCCTGCGCATCGGGCGACTCACCGCAGTCAAGCGCGCGGATCGAGATCGCCGGACAGCTCGTTTCCAAGCCGTACGTGGAAATGACGCTGGCTGTCATGCGAGCATTCGGCGCTCACGTCGAGGCTGACAGTCAATTGACGAGATTTGAGATCGGACTAACGGGGTACCAAGCACGGGAATATGAGATCGAGCCCGACGCGTCGGCGGCCAGTTATTTTTGGGCGGCTGCGGCGATCACTGGTGGCCGCGTGCGAGTTGAGGGGTTGAACAAGAAGAGCCTGCAAGGCGACGTTGCTTTCTGTGAGTGCCTGGCACGGATGGGATGTCAGGTCGAGTACGGCAGCGACGCGATCACCGTCCGCAGTGCTCTGCTCGTGGGAATCGACGTCGACATGAATGCCATCAGTGACACCGTTCAGACGTTGGCCGCCGTGGCCCTATTTGCTCATGGGCCAACAACCATCCGAGGGGTCGCCCACATTCGCCACAAGGAAACTGACCGCATCGGAAATCTGGCCGTGGAACTGCGAAAGCTAGGTGCCGTGGTGGATGAAACGCCCGACGGGCTGCGGATCACGCCCGCAGCCAGGCATGGCGCTATAATCGAGACCTACGATGACCACCGCATGGCTATGAGCCTGGCACTGGTGGGCTTGAAGACTCCAGGCGTCATTATCTGCGACCCCGGTTGCGCGGCCAAAACCTACCCGCGATTCTTCGAAGATTTACAGAGCATCCGGTAGCCGGCGCCTTCAGGCCGTTGGACGCCGCATGTACTCATGCCGTGCCGCGCTGCATGTACTCATGCCGTAGGACCCCGCCGGTCCTGGCCCATCGACTCAAGCAGCTCGTCCGCCCGCCTGAGGATATTGATCCCCGATTTGGCTGGCGGGTAAGCGGCACTGGCCGGATCGCAAGCCTCGAACTGGCCGTGGCAATGTTGGCACACGACGTGCCTGCCCAAATACTCAACGCGGACCTGCAAGCTGCGACCGCAGGTCGGGCATTCCTGAACGAAGTACGTTGACCGCGACATGAGTTCGGCACCTCCTATACCAACTTTGCCCGATCCATCCGAACCATCATCGTAAGCCATCGGGCTAACCTCTGCAAACAAATTCCCGTGATCTTCTTTGCTGGCAAGCACTTACTGTGAAGGAAATCACAAACTTTTTCGGACTGCTTACATTTGGCGCGCCCGACCTAACCCGCACACGGTTCAAACTGGGCAGCTTAGGCGGCTCGCCAGAAGTCACGCCCAAGCGAACCTCAAGGGCCTGGTTGGATGATGCGGGAGTGCCTCGCAAAACTGACGACCACGTCAATCAATCTCCCCCATTTCGGGCTCGGTACCGATGCCGTGCTCGGCTGGCGACACTAGTTGGCAGCTCGGTCGAGAACGTCTCGAATTCCGACAGGCTGGGCGGAGCGAAGGTTCGAAGTGCTACCCGCTGAGGCGCTGTGCTTTTGCGCGAGATCTGGCCGTTCGAGACCGTCAACCTCCTCAGACGCCTCCTCAGCAATGGGCCGATCTATTAGACTAGGATTGGGGGCGACGACCGGAATCTCTCGCTTGGGCGCCAAAGGCCGAGCTTGCTTGTCCACTGGGCAGCGCGGCTATCCTTGTGCCGACCCGCGGGCACAAGCGGGACAACGAGCTACTGCGTCCGAAACGGCCTAGGAGCGAGCCAGGACTTGCCTCTCACACACCTCTGATGGACGGCAGCCGCCGGCTATGGGAAATCACCCATTCAACGTCACCGTAGTTCTGTTTTGGCTAACGACCATGACCTGGCTGGTCGTGGTCAAGGTATTGCCCCCATTGCGAGTCGGCGAGCCGCCCAGCTACAGCTCAATCCTCAAAGACAAAGACAAGGTGGAGCGTCCGGCCTGCTGGAGCGTTCGCTTGAACGACCAGGCGGTCGGCTGGGCCGCCACGAAAGCCGTTCGGCGCAAGGACGGCATCACGGAGCTGTACAGCCGAGTCTACTTGCGCGATCTGCCGCTGGACGAGATCGCGCCCCCTTGGCTGGCTCCGATCCTCAAACCGCTCTTGCGCCAGTTCGGCCCGCTGGACGTCGATAAGCGCAGCCTGATGACCATCGACCCGCTGGGGCGGCTGGTGGGACTGGAAACGAAGGTCCGCATTGGCGACATTCCTGACGCCATCAAAGTACAAGGAACGGTTGAGGGTTCGGCGCTATCGCTGACCGTTCTGTCTGGTGGCGTGTCGAAGAAGTTGGAGCAGTATCTTCCGCCCGACGCCCTGATGACCGATGAGCTTTCGCCACAAGCGACAATGCCCGGATTGCGCCTGGGTCAAACCTGGACGGTGCCCATTTACAGTCCGTTTCGGCCACCGACCGCGCCGATGGAGATCCTGCAAGCCGCGGTCGAGCGGGAGGACCGAATTACGTGGGACGGCCGCGAAGTCACCAGCCGCGTGATCGTGTATCGCAACGATCCGGGCTCGGGCCTGATCGGTAATGAGACGCGTGGTCGCTCGTGGGTCGGCACCGACGGAGTCGTGCTGCGCCAAGAGATCACGGTCTTCCGTTCGCGCGTGCACTTCGTGCGGTTGGGCGATAAGCCGGCCCAAGACATCGCGAGGTTGCTGGATCGAGACTGGATGAGCGTGCTTCCGGACCAGACGGCGCGCAAGGTGTTCGACGAGGTCCGCGACCATGCTCCCTGATCTGGCCGGCCCAGTGCGATAACCATCAGACGGTCCACACGACGGCGCAATCGCCAAGGTCCGCGACTCGAATGATCCAATTCGAAAACGTAACTCGCAGATATGGCAACAAGGTGGCCGTTGACGACTTGTCGCTGGAGATTCCGCCCGGTCAACTGTTTGCGTTTCTGGGGCCCAACGGCGCCGGCAAAACCACGACGATCAAGATGATCGTCGGCCTGCTGCGGCCCAGCTCGGGCACGATTCGGCTATGCGGCCACGACGTCTCTGAAAACAATCACGCCGCCAACCGCCTGTTGGGGTACGTGCCCGACGTTCCCTACTTATACGACAAGCTGTCGGGCTTCGAGTTTCTGCAATTCATCGCCCAGATGTACGATCTCGATCCGGGCGAGACGGACGCCAAGATCGCCGAGCAGATTGAGAACTTCGAATTGCACGAGTTCATCGACGACCTCACCGAAAGCTATTCGCACGGCATGAAGCAGCGGTTGGCCTTTGCCGCGGCCCTCTTGCACGATCCCAAGGTATTGGTGATCGACGAACCGATGGTCGGCCTGGACCCCAGGAGCGTTCGACTGGTCAAAGACCTGTTACGCACCAAGACGGCCGGCGGCCAGACCATTTTTATGTCTACGCACTTGCTCTCAATCGCCGAAGAGATTGCCGATCGAGTGGGCATTGTCGACTCAGGGCGGCTGCGCTTCTTGGGCACGATCGGCCAATTGCGCGAGCACTTGTCCGTGGGCGATGTCTCACTCGAGCAGCTCTACCTCCGTTTTACGGCTGGCGACGCGCTGGCGGCACAGCGCAACGGGCAGCATTCCGCCGAGGCGGCCCCGGCGACACCGAATCAACAGGAACCGCCGACGTGAGCGAACTAGCCCACGCGCTGCCGCATGCGACGCCTCGAGTCGAGGCGGCTCCCCGGCCGCTGTCGCAGCCCCTTTCGTACAGCGCCGAAGCGCAGCTTTTGTGGCAATTGCGAGCGCGGATTTTGACCACTTCGCTGCGTCAGACACTGTCAACGTCGCGGCTGCGGGTGACACTGGTCGTCGTACTCAGCGTGTTGTTTTGGTATGGCCTGTTCAAGTTGTTCAGCGGCGGGTTCGAGTTTCTGGCCACGACAATCGGCCATCCGGTTACGCATGCGCAAACCGTGCAGGCAATTTACAACGTGTTCTTTGCCAGCTTGATGATGATGCTCGTGCTTAGTAGCGCCATCATTCTTTACACCGGATTGTATTGCTCGAGCGAGGCCGAGTTTCTGCTGACGTTGCCCATCCGGCCGGAGCGGATCGTGCTCCATAAGTTTCAGGAGGCGATCGTCTTTAGCAGTTGGGGTTTCTTACTGCTGGGCAGCCCGATGCTGGTGGCCTACGGGCTGCAGGCCGGCGCGCCTTGGTACTACTTTGCGCTATTGGGGCCGTTCATGGCGGCCTTCATTTACATTCCCGGCGGCATCGGCGCGATTCTGTGCATGTTGTTCGTATATCGCCTGGCGCGCATCCGGCGTCATGTCGTCGCGCTGGGCGTCGTGGCCGCGGTCGTGGCTTTGGGTCTGTTGGCCTGGTCGCTAATGGGCAAGACCGAGGGAAATCTGCTAACGCCGATTTGGTTTCAAGAAATGCTCTCGCGACTACAATTCAGCGAGCATCGATTACTGCCAAGTTGGTGGCTTAGTTCCGGACTGTTGGAAGCGGCTCGCAGCGACAACAGCATCCCGGCCAGTGTCTCCTGGTCGGAAAGCTTGCTGTTTCTCTCCCTGCTGATTTCCAACGCGCTGTTCTTTCGCGTGCTGGCGGTTGCAGTGGGCAAGCGAATCTATCGGACTAGCTACAGTGAGCTGCGCACCGAACGATCGCGCCGGCGGCCGAGAAAGAATTTTTGGGTGGATCGGATCGTCATGCTCTTGCCTTTCGTGACCCGGCAAATGCGACTGTTGATCGTCAAGGACCTGCGGTTGTTTCGCCGCGATCCGGTGCAATGGTCACAGTTCATTATTTTCTTCGGTCTGTTGACCTTGTACTTCGCCAACATCCGCCGCTTCAGCTACGACGTCAACTACACGTCGTGGGTCAACATGATCAGCTTCTTGAACCTGGCAGTGGTGGGCTTGATCCTCTCGACGTTCACGACGCGCTTCATTTTTCCGATGCTTAGCCTGGAAGGGCGCAGGTTCTGGATCTTGAGTATGCTGCCGGTGGCGCGCGACGCCGTGCTGTGGGGCAAATTTTTGTTTGCCGCCGCGGGATCGGCGATCCCCTGTTGCCTGTTGATCCTGCTCAGCGATTTGATGCTGCAGATTTCGTGGCTGGTCGTGAGCATCCACCAACTGACTTGCCTGCTGTTGTGCGTGGGTCTGTCGGCGATCGCGGTCGGCCTGGGGGCGAAGATGCCCGATCTGCGCGAAGAGTCCCCCTCAAAAATCGCCGCGGGATTTGGTGGAACCTTGAGCCTCGTGGTCAGCGCCATCTATATCGTCGTCGTCGTCCTGCTGACGGCGCTGCCGTCGCATTTCTACCTGGCGGCGACCCAGGCCGATATGGACCTGTTCTGGG
>CAZUPX010000005.1:0-3239 GCA_964622155.1 uncultured Planctomycetaceae bacterium
AGCCATACTGAGGCTGTCCCGACCTGGTGCAAGGAAGATCCTGGGTTAAGTGAGTATTTGGGGTCGTGCAAAGAGGTGTACGCCTTCGACCTCGACCCATCTGACTACACCGATGTGCCGGCAGACGCCGACGTCCAGGAATGTGCCAAAGTCCTCGCAGATGAGGGTTCCGCGCACCTTATCCAGGTAGCACTTTCCATTTGGCTGAAGGGCCTTGGGATTCGCGTATTGGAGTCAAGATGGACGCAAGACATTCCAATGGTGTCATCGGACTACGAAAACTGGTGGTGCCAGTCCCCTGAAGATGCGGCCGCCAAGCTCACTAGCCGGCTGCGACAGATTTTGGATGGTCGCACTAAGAGTTGAGTCTAGCGAGAAGCATTGAGAGGAATCGGTGCCCAATTGGATATCGACCTGGAAGCCACGATCGATCTGCTTTACGCACCATGTACTACCGTTTGCAAATGGGTACGGGGCCTCTTTCCGATGCATACATCGACGGGATCTTTGATCACGTCATGGAGGGGCTTCTTCCGCGCAAAGGAGTTATGCTCACGGACTCCGGGCATGGGCACTGAAAGTCGCGTTTCAGCCCTAGCCTGCCGGGTCAAGCAGGCACTACGATGAGGGAGCTGCAGCTAACTAGATCACCTGGCTTGGACTGCGCGGCGGCACTGAGGCACAAGCGCCACAGCTCTGGAACTGTCAATGCCCTCATCTTGATACGGAGGGTCTCGCTTTCACCATTTCCCTGCGTTCCAGCATTGTTCCGTCGCGCAGACATGCAGCGTGGTGTCAGGCTTTCTGCTTCACGGGCTCTCAGTTCGTCTGACGTACCGATCGCGGCAAGCTCACGCATAGCGCCGCTTGTTCCGGTCCAATAAGGCCCACGACCCAGTCGACGTGGTGCGGCAGGACCCTCATGCGGGCACGTTGAAGTGCGTTTACGAGTGCTTGCGCCAGGCTATCTCGCCCGAGCGCCCGCACGACGTCAGGCTGAGCGAAGATGTCTACCGTACTGCCTACACGGAGCCCAGGGAACTTCTCCCTACAAATCCGGTTCGCCTTTTTCTCATCTATGATCGCTATCCCTCCATGCTCGACAGCATAGGCGATGGTCGCCGCTTCGCCGTCGTCCAGCGTCATTGCCGCGCTGCCTACGACGAGGCCCTCAAAATGCCGAGCGGCCGCATCGTCTAGCTTCACGATAGCCAGGACTCCCGCAGCGACCAGCCCATTTAGGAGGTCCGGATCCTGGCGACCCCGGCGCCGTCCTAGCTCCAGCTCCCGTGGCACGACATCGACGACGGCCACGCGATTTGGCAGGGCTCTAAGGATCGCTTCAGCACAGCCCGTAGCGTTCAGATTAATAGCGGCGCTGGCATCGGCTACGAGGAGAGCGGCAGGATCAATCAAGAAGGGTAGGGGCCCCATCGGCCGCGCTCCCTTCGATCTCCTGGGCTTGCAGAATCTCGCGCAGTTCAACACGATCGAGATGCAGGAGACGGGCGAGCTGGCCTTCGCTTAGCAGCTCTCGCCGATATGCTTCGGTGGCGAGGAGATTTAGTCGCAGCGTGGTCGGACGATCCGCATCGGCCCTGTAGACGTCGGGCGGCGACAGATCGCCGAGGACTTGCCGCGCCTGTACATCGGTGATGCCGCCGTGAGCCTGAAACCAGTCCCAGGTGCCGGCCTTGGTTAACCCGAGTTCTTCGAGGCGGCGAACCATCGCCTCGCGTGAGACGCCGAAGAGATGCGCGAGGACAATGATATGGCGCCGCGTCAGGCGTTCGGATCCTGCCGTCACCTCCTGAAACTTCTGCATGACCGCCCGCGCCGGCGTCAGGAACGCCCTGCCGAAGGCGCTTGCGTAACGCTCCTCGCGCGACGTCGCGGGTTCGTCCTTGTGCAAGATCTCAGGGGCGCGGCGGTTTGAAATCATGTGACCGGTTTCATGAGCCGCCGTCTGCGTCCGTCGGTCGCGCGGGTGATTGGCGTTGAGCAGCATGCAGGGGCCGAGCGCTTCGTCATAGGCGAACAGACCGGAGATGCGCCCGTCGAATCGGCGCACATAAACGCGGACACCAAGCTCCATTTCAAGCAGCGTCACGATATCCGAGACCGGGCTGATACCAAGACCCAACCGCTGTCTTAGTTCACTCGCGTCCTGTTCAGCCTGCGCCCGCACATCGCCACGCAGAAGCGGGCGTTCAGGGGGATAGTTATGGGCCCGCTGAACGCCAAGCAGATTCTCGAGTTCGACTTCTGCCCTGGCCAGATCCGAGAGCAGCTGCACTGCATCGCCCGCATCCGCCTCGCTGCTTTCGGCGAGCCGCCGGAAGCGTGGCTCAAGATCAACGTGGACGGCCTCCTGCCGCAACAGGGCGTTAACGGACGTGCCGTAGAGCCGTGCGAGCTGTTGTAGCTCGCTTATCCGGATCCGGCGCTGGCCCTGTTCGATGGCGACGAGGGTCGTTCTGGCGGCCTCGATGGCGGAAGCGGCCTCCGCCTGTGTGATGTTTGCCGCCTCACGCGCGATCCGAAGGCGCGCCCCCACCTCTGCCAGGGGGATCTCTTCCAGTGGCGTCGTCATGGCGCGCTAGTGGCCCAGTGAGCCAAAAAGGAAGACTGTCCGAGGGAGGCCATAAAGCTCGTCCATTCGCGTTCATGCTGAATCAGCAGGCGATCGAGTCTCGCGAGGGTAACTGCCTCAGGCAGGCCGAGAGACCGACTAAGCTGGAAGACGCTGCGGTCCAGCATTCCCGCATTGGCCGCTGAGGTTCGGAGCCCGGCAAGATGGTCCATGTGTAGTGCTCCTGCGATGGCGTACTCGCGAAGCTTTCGCGTCACTTTATCTCCGGGAAACGTGGCGGCAGCGCCTGCTCGAAAGGTCGGTGCTTTGAGATCTTCCCAGACGTAAGTACCCTGCGATTCGGTCAAGCCAGCGGCATGAATACTCATCCGCCGCAGCATGCAGGCAGCACAGACGCCACACTGACGCTTCTTGTGGTCAACGCTGACCTGCCGGCTCTGCTGCCAGCAGGACCAGGTATCCGGCCAGGAGGAGGTGTCGTCACACTCATCGACGAATTTCTTCAGCGTCTCGGCCTTGGTATGCCAGAGCCGAGGAAACTGAAAGCGCACAGGATGACCGAGCAGCGCGAACAGGAACTTCTCCATGCGGTCGGTGAAAAGCGGATGGCTGCGGTAATCTTCGTAGGCCTGACCGACCGTGACGA
>CAZUPX010000006.1:0-2829 GCA_964622155.1 uncultured Planctomycetaceae bacterium
CATCATGGGGAAGACGACGTGAACAATCGGGCAAAAGCGTTCGTCCAATTGCCGCTTGAGTGACTGGACCAGGAGAGTCTTGCCTGTGCCCGCGGTGCCAGTCAGCAGGGCAGCGCCAAGGTGGCTTTCAACCGCATAGCGCAACTTGAGCAGCGCGCCTTGGTGTACTTCGCTGGGGTAGTAGAACTTCGCGTCCGTGCAGCTCTCGAACGGGCGGGAATGCAATTGCCAGTAAGCCTGGTACATGGCGATCCACCTCTGCGGGGTTGAGGCCGTTTACGACTCGACGGGGCCAGTCGTCAATGCTGTTCGTCCAAGAGCACATGCGCCGCGGTCGACGGTTGGGAAAAGTTTTCGATCACTCCGGAAACCTTGATCGACATACGGCCGAGCCGCGCGCACGCGGCGGCCACTTGTTGGGGTTGGGTGGCACGTACATCGCGGACGAGGTACACGCCCGAGGGACCGATCACCTTGGCAATGCTCGCCAACTCCGTCTCGTTCGATGCGCCCGCCAACGGCATCGCATCAACGATCACCAGGTCATAGTGTTCGCGCAATAGTCGAAAGCCGGTTGTAGCGCGCAGCGCAGCGCTTGACTGAGCCAGGCGACCGCCAGGTCCCTGCCAAGGCATGACCGTCACGTTGTCATTGACGGCCGCAATCAGCGCTTCGCCAAACGGCAAATCACCGTCAATGACCTCGCCCCAACCCACCTGCGGCGACACCCCGCAGCGAGCGGCCAAGGTCGGCTTCTCGAAGTCGGCGTCGACCAACACGCATCGCAATCCGCGAGCCGCCATGTGCCTGGCCGTCGCCAGAGCGATCGTCGTTCGACCCTCGCCGCGCCGGCAACTGACAATCGCAACTGTCTTGTTGTCCTCGATGGTCCGCTCGGTCAAGTGGTCGGCGAAACGATCCCAGTTGGGTGCCGCACGATCGAGCAAATCGACACAGGCAAGCGGCCAGCTCAGTGAGTCGACCTCCATCAACGCGCGAAACGTATCATGGATCTTCGGCGGCGGCGCAAAGCTCGAGAGTGGCGCCAGCGGGTCCGTCAGTCGCCCAGCGGCAACTGCGATCGGTTTGCTGGTGATGCTCGAGCCCGATCGAGCAAGCCGTCCGGCAGTGGCATGCATCATCGCCTCGCGTGCCGGCGCCGTCTGAGCCGGTCGGTGCGGCCGGGCAGTTGCCGGAGCATGCGCGTCGCTAAAGGCTTTAATAAACGCTCGATCGAGAGTCGTCATTGGGGCACCGTCACGTTTTTGATTCGGCCCACCGGAGCCGCCTCGCCGGGTCGCGGATGACCAGCGGCGCCGTCCCAGTTCGATTCGCCGCCGCGTGCCGTCCGAACCGGCGGTTCCTGCACGCGCTCGCCGGCTACCGCTTCGCGCGCTGATTGACGGCCGTCTTTTGCCCCATCATCGAACATCGGTTCGTCGGCGGGAGGCGACAAGCCGGGTTGATTCTCTTGTTGAGCCTCGGTCGCGGCCCGTGATGGGTCGGGGGCACGCGGGCCTATCGTGCCGGGGGCCTGCCAAGTCGGCGCCTCGTCGATCGGGGGCTTTTCCGCCTTGGGGCTGCTCCAGATAAGGGCCACCGCCACGACAGCGCCTAAGCCGATCCCGATCCACGAGAATATGTTGGAGAAGTCGAATACTCGCCCTGACACCAACTCGGCATCCACGGCGAGGTCCGGCAACTGAAGGACGACCTGCGGCAAGGCGGCGGTCGTTGCTTCCGAGGCCGCTTGACGTGGACCTCGGTCGGGTAGCACGGGGGGGCTCGACGGAACCTGGCCGGGGCCATTCCGCTGTTTTTGAATCAGTCCGCCGGCGAGCTCGCTGCGCGGGCGCGCCAGGATCGGCGACCCCTGGAGGTTCAATTCCAGGTCAACCGCCGGCTGATTGTCGTGTTTGTAGATTTGCGCAGTCATGACGTGACCCCAACGATGGAACAACGCGAGCGAGGGCCCCTCGTCAAGTTTCTATCGGTTCGGGTCGCAACGATCTTGATTCTTATCGCGATTAGGGGAAGTTCGGAATGCTGCGCAGCAAGCGGCCCGGCCGAACTTGGGAAAGGTACAGCGTCTGAAGGGTGGGAGATCAAGCCCGGTGCATTCCTCGCTGCAGAACGAGGTCTTTGCATGCTGCCAGCGGGAGCGACTCGAAGGATCACCTTGCCCGACACCGGCCGACCCGGACAGCGGCGCCAGGATCCGCTGGCAACCGATCTTCGTCTGATCAATGCCGGCTTGGGGGCGCACGATGGGCTGTTGCCCCGCCTGAATTAAAAGCGGCTCGCAGAAAGCGGCGTTGCGAACCCCAAGCATGCCTGGCACCTCCTTGCGTGTGAAGAAGGTCCGTGTGAGCTCGATGCACCGCCGTGGACACCCTCACAGCCCGCGTAACCGCCCTTGGCTCAACTTGCCGCCCTCAGACCTCTGTGCGATAGTTGTAAAGTGCCACGGTGGAAGTGATTGCTTCGGTCCGAGGCCCCACTCAAATCGACCCTGGGACTGCCGTCCCATGGTCCCATAGGAACGAAACCGCATGGCGGTCATGGCACAACCCCAAACCCGCCAGCTTCTGGAAAAGCTGCTGGACAGTCGCATCCTGGTGCTGGACGGCGCCATGGGGACGATGGTCCACGCGCTGCGCTATGGCGAGGCCGAATTCCGTGGAGCGGCCTTCGCCGACCATCCGCGCGACTTAAAGAACTTCATCGACGTTCTGTCGATCACTCAGCCAGCCGCCATCGAAGACATCCATCGGCAGTACCTTGAGGCCGGCGCCGACATCATCGAGCCCAACACGTTCCGGGCCACCG
>CAZUPX010000007.1:0-5353 GCA_964622155.1 uncultured Planctomycetaceae bacterium
CGATCGGATCGACCTGCAGATCCGAGGGCGGCGGGAGGTCGATGATCATTGGCTGATCGGAGGCCCTAGAATTGTTGAATTCATTGTTCGCCTCGAACACTGCGCCCCGCCCGCCAAACCTGGCCGGGTCACTGACCACGAACACATAGAACGGGCCGGTCAGGTCTCTGGGAACTTTGAAGGTCTGGGTGACCGAATAGTTAGCCCCCGTGTCAAGACCGCCTGTGTGATCGGCGGAGCCGAGGTACCGATCCGCGTCGAGATCCAGCGATTGGTCCCGCGACAGATAGATCAAGTCGGTCCATGCCGTTTGCTGGTCTGGCGTGGGACCGGTCCCTTGGTTGGCGACGGTATAAGAAACCGTGAACGACTGATTGACCGTCGCATGCTGGGGCACGTTGACGATGGTGACTTGTAAATCCGGCGGGCTGGCCAGGGTGATCGGGAGTGCGGCGGGCGTGATGTTGTTGCCTTCGTCGCGGAATTCTGGGACAGAGCCCATGTCCGAAGCGTCGAACCCAAGGGTCGGCAGGCCCGGGACCGCGCCAAAATTGGCGTCGGTGAAGACCAGAATGTAATAACTGCCGGCAACCCCATTCGGCAATGTGACATTCAAGGAGCCAGGGTATGAATCCCCCGCCTTGAGGATCTTGGTGCGCACAAATTCCCCCAGCTGGATGTCGTTGGCGTCCAGCGACGGATCCGTGGACAGGTACACGCGGTCGACCCAACGGGCGTTGCCTTGGTCGTCGCCGCGGACATCGCGGGTGCCCGCATTGGTGACGGTCCAAGTAATGGGGATCGTCGTTCCGGAAACGACCGGGGGCGAGGGGAGGACAATGTTTGTGCTGACTTGCAGATCCGGTTCCCGGTATGTGACTGGAAGCGGCTCGCGGGCCAGGTTGTTGGCAGGATCCTCATAGCCTCGAGTTCCAAAGTAAGCGAGTTCGCCGTCATTAGTGCCGCCAGATCCTAAGACTCTGGCTTCGGGGTCCGTCCTTACGTAGATGTAATACTGACCGCCAACTCCCGGTGGCAGAGCAATCGTCTGAGTCTGCGTGTAACTCTGTCCGGTGCCCAATCCCTGGTCGTTGCTGTGAACAAAGCTAAAGGAAGCGAGCGCGCGGCTCGGAATGAAGGTTGGATCGGCCGAAAGGAAAACGTCGTCCGTCCAGTACTGCGTGCCGGGCCAGACCGGGGCGCCGTTGTTGGTGACGGTCCAAGAGATCGTGCCCTTCTCTCCGGAAAAATTCTGTAGTGGTGGTACGACTACCGACGTAACGACCAGATCCGCCGGATGGTCGACCACTGAGGTCATCGCCACCAGCACGTTGTCCTGGGGCGTCGGATCCGTAAACTCGTTCTTCACGATCACGAAATCCCCCAAAACATCCGGAGCCAGGGCGAACGTATGCCGGGTCGTAAAGCTGGTGCCGGCGTCCAGGCGCGATAGTGGGAATTCGCCCAGAAACCATTGCTTGGCTCCGGGTGCATCCAGCGTGGGTGAGTTCGACAGGTAAACTCGGTCCACCGAGAAATCGTCGGACGGGGCCTGTCCGTTGTTTCGATCGGTCCAAGAAACCGTAAAGTCACCGCCGCCTACCCCTGTGGCCTGCGGCACGACCGAAGTGACCGCCAGATCGGGCACGCCTCCCACGTTTACGCCCACGCCCACGCCGATGATCGCAATGGGCCGCGCCTTGTAGTTGTCGCTATTGATCTCGTTCGGATCGTCTGGATTGATGTTCGTCGCCAGCTGGTTTTTGAGGATTTGGTTGTATGAATCCGCCCAGGACGTGATGTAATACTGGCCCGATTGGAGTGCATCGGGCAGTGTGACGGTCACCGTCTGGTCATAGTTGTCGCCGAAATTGAGCAGGCCGCTGTGGGGGAAAGTGCCCAATAGGACGTCGCCACTGCCGGCATTGGGGCGGGTGCGATCCTGAGTCAGCCAGACGGTGTCGCTCCAGGCGCTGATGTCGGTGGGCCCTGAGCCGAGATTCGCGACGGTGAAGCGTACCTGGATCTGCGCACCATGGACTGCCTGGTCCGGTGCCACCACGCCGCTGGTGACCAGATCCGCCAAAGCAAGCGGCACAACATGCAGCGGAACCGCGGTGACGTTGTTGCCTTCATTGGGATACTCGTCCACGACGTTGCCGCCATCCGTCTGCACGATCAGAAACACATCGCCGCCGAACCGCTTGGGGATTACGACCGAGCCGGCGCTGGTCACATACTGCTCACCGGGATTCAGCGCCGAGCCGTTGTCGTAGCTGCCCAACAGAATGTCGTCGGAGCTGATCGAGTTGTCCAGCGAAAGATAGACGTTGTCCTTCCAATGCGGCACCGTGGTCCGCGCCGTTCCTTGATTGATAATCGTGAACTGCAGTGATACGGCACCGCCGGCGGGCACGCTCGCGGGTGCAACCGGGTTCGACACCTGAAGATTCGGCCGAGGGGAAAGGCTGACAGACAGAGTGTCGTTCGAGACCGTGGTATTGTTGGCCGTGGCCCCGTGCTCGTAGAGCGAATTGTTGACGTTCGTAATGACGGCGACTTGGTAAGTACCTTGGAAGTGCGTCGGCAAGGTGAATTGCTCGGCACGCGCATAGAACTTACCGGCCTGCAGAGAGCCGCTGAAAGTGAATGAGCCGAGGTTGATGGACTGAGCGTTGGGGTTACCTACTGGCTGGAGCACGACCCGGTCCGTCCACTGACCGTTGGCATCCCCGCTGCCGGTATTCTGAACCGTCCAGCCGATGTCGATCTTCGTGCCCTCCTGCGCTGCGTGCGGGGCGGTAATCGCACTGACGAACAGGTCGGGCGCTGGCGTGAAGGTCACGAGGACAGGGTCCGAGATCCGCTGGTTATTGTCGGTATAGATGAATTCGAACGGTCCGCCGGTCCGCACGACGAAGTAATAGGTTCCATTGAGCCCGTCGGGCAACATGACGGTGTCGGATCGTTGATAACTGCCTTCCCGCGCCAAGGCGCCGACGTGATCGACCGAGTCAAAAGTCGCGACGATATTTTGGCCCGCCGGATCACTCGCCAGGCTGAAACTGTCAAACCACTCGGGCGTATCGGTAATCCCGATACCCTGATTCTGCACCGTCCAGCTTACGGTCACGGGCTGACCGCCGGAGGCGTCGGGCGGCACGTGCAGCGAGCTGACCACTAGGTCGGCGAAGGGAATAGGCATCGCGTCGAGGAAGTTGCTGGCTTCGGCCGCATTATTTGCCGTCGAGCCGTTTTCAAAGACTGCGCCATCGACGTCCGTACGCACAAAAAGGTGATAGCGTCCCAGAAACGCCGGGGGCAGCAGAAACGTCTCGTTGCGGCTGTAGCCGGCCCCGACGTTCAGCAGCCCTTGATGAGAGAATCGCGCCAGCACAGTGTCGTCGCCGTCGCCGAATGTGTCGTTGGGAGAGGCAACGACCGCGTCAGTCCAGTTGCCCGCCACCCCGGCCCCGATACCGGTATTGGTTACCGTCCAACCTACCGTGACCTGAGCCGGATCCCCCACTGCCCGCGCAGTGGCCGTAACATCGGAGGCCACCAGGTCGGCGTAGGGCGCGAGTTGGATCGAGATCGGAACCGCGGCGATGCTGTCAGGCAGGGCCAATGGATCCCCCGCATCGGCGCCGAGCAGAATGAACTGGCTGCCAGAAGCGCCTACCGGCAAAGTGAGGCTGGCTTGAGCCGTGTAACTTCCGCCGACCTCGAGTGGACCATCGTGCGAAAGCTCACCCAGCACAGGATCGGTGGCGTGAAACCTGCCATCGCTCGAGAGATAAAATCGATCGACCCAAGACCCCAGTGCCGTGCCGCTGCCGGTATTGGTGACATTCCACTGCACGGGCACGGTCGTCCCCGACGTGGCGGTGCCGGGCGCGGCGGTAATTGCAGCAGCCAGATCGGGGTGTGTGATCTGCAATGGGCCCGAGACTCCGAGATTGTTGGTTTTGTTCGGCCCCTCGAAGACGTCGTTGTTACCATCCGTCACGACGAGGATTTGGTACATGCCGTCGGGCACCTTCGGCAAAGTTACGGTCGCCGATGCTTGATAAGAGCCTCCGGTGGCCAGGTCAGCGGCATGTGGCGTGGTTGCCAAGAGCGTCGCATTTGTCAGACTGCCATCCGGAGAAAAATAGACCCGGTCGACCCAGGAACCCCGCGCGACGCCGGGGCCACCGTTTTGCACCGTCCAGTGGACGTCAATACTCTGTTGTGGCTGAGCACTTGACGGCGCACTTACCGCGGCCAGTTGCAAATCCGGCTCGGGGCGCTCCGTGACCGAAATCGGCGTTACCGTTCGCCCCGTATCGTTCCCCTGATACTGGTACTCAAAGACCGCGCTGTTGGCGTTGGTTACGACAAAGACGTGGTAATCGCCGGAAATACCATTCGGCAGGTTCACCGTCGCCTGCCCGACGTAGTTGCCGCCCTGGGCCAGCACGCCGGCGTGAACGAGTTGGCCGACCTGGATGGCCGCGGAGTCGAACACGTCCTTGGGCGAGACGAAGATCTGGTCGAGCCAACTGCTGGCTACCGTGTCACTATTGCCTTGGTTGTGAACCCGCCAGGCGACCGAGATCGGGTCGGCGCTCTCAGCGACCGCAGGAGCAGCCACGGCGTCCACGACAAGGTCGGCATATGGAACGATCACATTAATCGCTGCCAGAGCCGACGTGTTGTTTGTCTCGTTGGTCTCTGGCACGTTACCTTGCGCATCGGTCTTTAAGTACAAGTAGTAGGTGCCAATCAGGTCCCTGGGGAGCGCAACGGTCCGGGTGAGAGTGTATTGCGCGACGGCGGCCAATGATCCCCCATGCGAGAAATCGGCAATCGCCACGTCGTCCGTATTGCCAATAAGGTTGTCTTGACTGAGGAGAATCTGATCGGTCCACAGGCTGGCATTGGTGGTCACCGCGCCTTGGTTGGCCACCGTCCAGCTAACCTGCACGTTGACGGGATTGCCGATCAGTTGGGTGCTAGGCGCGGTAATCGATGTAACGGCCAGATCCGCGTAAGGCGCCAATACTGAGGTGAAATTGAGCGAGGCGCTGTTGTCGCCAAAGGCCGCGTTGCCGCTGCTGTTGTACTCCTTCACCGACTGGCCAGCGTCGGTGGTTATGGTGATGCGGAAAGTGCCAGTCCCCGCATCGCCGTCGGGCATACTAAAGGCGAACGTCTGATGACTGCTCCCTCCCGTCGCCAGGCTACTGTTGCCGATGACGCTGCCCGAGGCGACGTTGGTCAAGCTGTTGTCCGGGTTGACTCGCTGCACCGACACGGAGTCAGAGAACGAACTGCTGACCGGGCCATTGCCGATGTTCTGGTCGTCCCA
>CAZUPX010000008.1:0-2202 GCA_964622155.1 uncultured Planctomycetaceae bacterium
CGACCGCCCCGCAAGCCGTCGATCCGCTGTTGCCCAAGCCGCCGCACTTCGCCCCCAAGGCCAAGAGTTGCATCTTCATCTTTCTCGAAGGCGCGCCCAGCCACCTCGACCTGTTCGATCCCAAGCCCAAGCTCAACGAGCTGCACGGCCAGAAGCTGCCCGACTCGATGACCAAAAACGTACGGTTTGCCTTCCTGAAGAAGGACACCGCCACGCTGATGGGTACAAAGCGAAAGTTCAGCAAGCACGGCCAGAGCGGCATGGAGCTGTCGGAGCTGATTCCGCACCTGGGAGACGTGGCCGATGATCTGTTACTGGTTCGCAGCATGCACACCGACCAGTTCAACCACCATCCCGGCCAACTGCTGATGCAATGCGGCCGGGCAAGCTTCGGCCTGCCGTGCATGGGCTCGTGGATCACCTACGGGCTCGGATGCGAGTCGCGGAATCTGCCGGGCTATGTCGTGCTGTCGGCCGGGCGCGGCTCCAGCGGCGGGACCTCGCTGTGGCAGAGCGGTTTCTTGCCTAGTGCTTATTCGGGCGTTTTATTTCGCAACTCGGGCGAGCCGGTCCTCAATCTTCAGAATCCGCCCGGCGTGCCCGCCGAACTGCAGCGCCGAGGACTCGACGCGCTGGGCCGCGTCAATCAGTCGCACTTTGATCAGGTGCGCGATCCGGAGATCGCCAGCCGAATTGCCAGCTATGAGTTGGCGTTTCGCATGCAGTCTTCGGCGCCGGAGCTGATTGACCTGTCGAGCGAGACGCCGGCCACGCTGGAGCGATATGGCGTCAACCGCGAAGGGCCGAAGATCAAAGCCGCGCGTGGCGGCGGGCCGGATCAATATGGCGCGTTTGCCGCCAACTGCCTGCTGGCCCGTCGGATGGTCGAACGGGGCGTGCGGTTTGTCAACATTATCCACGCCTCCTGGGACCACCACTCGAATCTCGACGTCGAGCTGCCGTTCAACGCCGGGATGGCCGACCAACCGATTGCCGCGCTGATTGCCGATCTGAAGCAGCGCGGCCTGCTGGACTCGACGCTGGTCGTATGGGCCAGCGAGTTCGGCCGCACGCCGCTGGGCGAAAACCGCAACGGCTCCGAGATGGTCACCGGACGCGACCATCATCCGTTCGCCTTCAGCATCTTCATGGCCGGAGGCGGCACCAAAGGCGGCCTGACCTACGGCGAGACCGACGAGATTGGCTGGGGCGTGACCAAAGACCCGGTGCACGTCAACGATTTCCAAGCCACGCTGTTGCACCTGTTCGGCCTCGACCACCTGCAGCTCACCCACCGCTTCCAAGGCCGCGACTTCCGCCTGACCGACGTGGGCGGAAAGGTGATCGACGGGTGGCTGGTGTGATCCGAACGATCTCGTGATGTCATTGCTCAAAAGCGCCTTCTCGCTCACTATACCATTGTATGGTATAACTTGAACGTCCTGGATCGATTGACCCGTCAATGGGACACGAAGGTTTGGCCAGCGAGAAGAAATACCTCAGCTTCATCGATTTGCACCCGTTTGCCAATGCATGGAGCGAGTTGGCACTTGACGACGACGAACATGCAGCATTAGAGGACGCGATTCTCGACAATCCGATCGGCCACCCGGTAATCCCCGGCACCGACGGGCTGCGCAAGATGCGTTTCGCGCCGCGGAGCTGGCGCACAGGAAAGCGCGGAGCGATTCGCGTGTGCTATGTATGCTTTCCCCAGCATGGGACAATCGTACTTGTGACCGCCTATCGGAAGAATGTGAAGGACACGTTGATGATGGCTGAGAAGCGCGAAGTAAATCGGTCAATCCGCCGACTCGACCGTGCGCTGGCGAATTTCACACGGAGAGCAAAGTAATGAAGAAGACACTTGGGCACCGGATCATCGACGGCCTCAATGAGCTAACCGAGGCGCTCGAGCGGGGCGGCGATATTCAAAGGAAGTTCAACGTTCGCAACGTTGAGTTGAATCTCGTGTCGACTCGATATACCCCGGGCTTGGTGAAGAAGACTCGCAAGGCGATTAATGCCAGCCAGGTCGTCTTCGCCCGATTCCTCGGAGTTGCGCCAAATACCGTTCGCGCCTGGGAACAGGGTGCCAACATACCGAATGGCCTCGCGGCGCGTTTCTTGGATGAGATCCGTCGCAACCCAGAGTACTGGAAAGCCCGCATCTTGGAATCGTCGCGGGCCAGGTCGACCTCG
>CAZUPX010000009.1:0-3312 GCA_964622155.1 uncultured Planctomycetaceae bacterium
CGCCAATCTCTTTATCAAAGAATCGTAGGGTAGGCCGCCGGCCTGCCCGAACCGCGGCAAGACCTGCGATTTCGCGGGGCAGGCCAGCGGCCTACCCTAGGCTGATTCCAAGTCGGACTTGACATGGCAAAACTGGGGTTGCATGGGATGTCTGGATTCGGTTCACTGAGGGCCCAATAGTTCATTCCCTTTGGAGAGCCGACGCCATGGATGGTGCGACCCTCGATCGTCCGACGTTTCGGACGCCTGCGCGTATCCTGATTCCCAAACTGGCGGCCAGCCGCGATGGCTGGAAGCGCAAAGCGGGCGAAAGGAAAGGTCGCCTCAAAGCAGCGCGGATTCGCATTCGCGATCTTGAAGCCAGCCGCGATCGCTGGCGTGAACGGGCCAGCGCCGCCGAACGCGACGTCGGCGAACTGCGTCAGCAACGGGAGCAGACGCAACAGGCCCTCGCCGCCGCCAACGGCGCGGCGGATCGGTTGCGCGACGAGTTGAAAAAAAAGGCGCCGCCGGCCCGCTGACGCCGCCGGCGCGGGGCGGGCAGTTTCCCGTGACGATCGTCCGTCTGGCGGTCGATCTGGTCCTGCAAGCGGGGGCGTCGTTGCGTGGGGCGGCCGCGGGCTTGACGCTGATCGCGGCACGTCTGGGCTTTGCGGTGGCCATGCCCTCGTATGGCGCGGTGCGTTCGTGGCTGTTGCGGCTGGGTTGTCACGCCTTGACCTGTCCGTTGCCGAGCGGCGTCTGGGTCTGGCTGGTCGATCACACGGTGCAAATCGGCGCCTGCAAGTTATTGGTGATCGTGGGTTGTCTGTTGAACGAGGCGCCGCTGGGTGAGAGGCCGTTGCGGCAGAGCGATCTGCACCTGGTGGGTCTGTCGCTGATGGAACATTCGACGCAGGAGACGGTTGCCGTGGAATTGGAGCGTGCCACGCAGCGGACGGGAGTGCCGCGGTTGATCGTGTCGGACCAAGGTTCGGATCTCAATGGCGGCGTGAAGCGATTTCAGCAGCAGCATGCGGGAATCGCCCACGTGCATGACTTGGCGCATCAGGCGGCGAACGTGCTGAAGCAGCGTTGGGGCAAGGACGAACGCTGGTCGGCGTTGGTGGCGCGGCTGGCTCAGACGGGCGCGAAGTTGCGGCAAACGCGCGAAGCGCACTTGGTTGGGCCGACACTGCGACCGAAGGCGCGGTTCATGAACGTGGGTCCGACGTTGCGTTTCGCCAGACGGGTGCTGAAGCTGTTGGACACCGGGACGGCCAGTGCCAGTACCGAAGAGCACTACGGTTGGCTGCGTGACTACCGGGAAGCGTTAACGGGCTGGACCAGCGAACAAGCGGTGGCCGAGGCAGCGGTGCGGCACGTGCGCACGCACGGAGTGAGCCGCCACACGGCGACGACGTTGGCGAGTGAGTGGTCGCAAGTGGAGTGGACGCCCGGCGCGCGGGACGTGGCGGCGCGGCTGAGCACAGCCGTGCGCACCGAGGGCGCGCAGGCCAAACCGGGCGAAGCGTTGATGGGCAGCACGGAAGTGTTGGAATCGACGTTCGGCACTCTGAAACGGCTGGAGGGTTCGTACGCCGGCGATGGTTTCACCGGCCTGTGCTTGGCCTTGGGCGCCATCCTGGGGAATCGAACTGAAGAACAAATCCGCGCGGCGATGGACGCCGTGCCAAAGAAAGAAGCGGAAGGTTGGGTAAAACGGCTGTTGGGAACAACGGTGCAAATGTTCCGCCGTACGTTTGCGGGCGCTGCAAAAGCGTAACAAATATGGGATGAACCCAAACCTCCGTCAAGGCCAACTGGGAATCAGCCTATTACTTGCCTGAAACCTTTCCACAACATTTGCTTTCCCCTTGATTCTGGGCATTTCCTGGTTTATGGTAAATTCTTGGGCCAGGAACCTATGAAATGGTTAAGGAGTTTGAACTATGGCGACAGGACGCACCGCAGCGCGTTGGTTCGGGCTTACCTTGGTGCTGGTCGCCGGGGTTTTGGCCCAAGCCTGGAGCCAATCCACCTTTAACGAGCGCGAAGTCAAGTCCCAGCCCTCCGAGTTGGAAAAAGGCGAAGTCTGGGCGATGGATTTCCGCTTCAAAGATCCCAGGCTCATCAAGGTCAACTATCCTGGCCGGGGCACCCGAATATTTTGGTACATGTGGTATCAACTGGTCAACCGAACCGGCCAACCTCGCCTCATCTCCCCAACTTTTGAATTGGTAGCCCACGATCCACCGGGGCTTTATATCGATGAAGTCCTTCCCGCCGTCGTCGAGGCCATCGCCAAGATTGAGGACCCCACGGGTTATCAGGACATCAGAAATTCCGTGACCATCAGCAAGACGCCGATTCCGCTTTCCAAGGGGGCCGACGAAGCATTTCCCCGAGCCATCACCGGAGTGGCAGTTTGGGACGCTTCGCCCGCCGACCCAAAAAATCGCGACCCCAAAGCCAAGGACTTAAGCGACTGCTCACGATTTAGCATCTTTGTCCGCGGCCTATCCAATGGCTCCGTGCTCGTCGATCCGGCTACCCCAGGCGGGGCGCCGATCACCCGCTACAAAACCTTGCAAATGAATTTCAAGCGCAGCGGCGATCGGTTTTCCACCGACTCGCGCGACATCAGCTTCCAGGCCCCCGCCGAGTGGGTCTACCGTGCCGCAGCCCGAAAAGGGCAATAATTTTCGGGCAACTCCAAAAAACGCTTGGCGGCTTAGCCTTAGCTCCTAGAATACTCCTGAAGAAAGTGCGCCCGGCTCTTGCCGGGTTCTTTTGTTGAGGTCAGCGTCATGGCACATAAAAAAGGGCAAGGATCCAGCCGCAACGGCCGAGATTCGCATAGCCAACGGTTGGGCATCAAAGTCTACGGCGGCCAATCAATCCGAGCCGGCGGCATCATCGTGCGGCAGCGGGGCACCCGGTATCATCCAGGCCGAAACGTCGGCCGCGGACGGGACGACACCCTCTTCGCCCTCGCCGACGGCATCGTTCAATTCGACCGCGGCGGCCGTCGCATTAACATCGTTTCCTCCCCCACAATTCTCGGATAAAGGACTTTGGAGACGGCTTGGATTTGCTTGGGTGCCACCATTTTCCTCCCATGTGAAGTCGCTTCCATGCCAATAGTCAGGATCGGGGTAAAACGCTGTCTCAAAAGCTGGACTTTTTTACAACTTAGGCAATTTACTCAAACCTCCCAGTCACCTCATTTGTTTAAAATTTTACAAACCGAAAATATAAAGGTTTTGCCAAAAACCCACCGATGACAGACTGATATGGTTGATTGATTTCAATGAGTGGGGTTTGCAATCG
>CAZUPX010000010.1:0-6968 GCA_964622155.1 uncultured Planctomycetaceae bacterium
GGCTGCCGTATTGACCTGCAACAACCTTTCGAAGACGTACGGCAGGGGAGAGCTGGCCGAAACGGCGCTCCGCGGCGCCACCCTGTCGTTCGAGCGCGGCCAGACATGCGTTTTTTTGGGACCCTCGGGCTCGGGCAAGACCACGCTGCTGTCGATTCTTGGTTGCTTGTTGTCGCCATCGGAGGGTGAGCTGTGCATCGACGGCCAGCCAGTCAGTCAGAATTCCCCACGGCTGCTTGGCCATTTGCGCCGGACGAAGATCGGCTTTGTGTTTCAGCACGCCCATTTGCTGCCGTTCTTTAACGTCGCGGACAATTTACGAGTCGTGGCTCGCAACGCCGGTTTGACGCGCACTCAAGCCAGCGCGCGAATCGCCGAGCTTACCGAGAAGCTTGGCATCTCGGGTTACGCTCACCGCAAGCCCGGCGAGCTCAGCGGCGGCCAGCGGCAACGCGCCGCCGTCGCGCGGGCCGTCCTACACCGTCCGGCGATCATCCTGGCCGACGAGCCGACCTCGGCGTTGGATTGGGAGAACGGCCAGGTGGCGATCCGGCTGTTGATCGAGCAGGCCCGTGCTACCGACGCCGTTTTGCTAACGGTTACGCACGACACGCGGCTGGTCGAGCTGTTTGACCGGGTCTTGCGAGTCGACTGCGGAAAGGTCCACGAGTCTTAGACTTACGACTCGTTCCATAATCTTTCTCTGCCGCATGTCCGCCGCTGGGCCCCGTTTTGCATTGGCTTTATAGAGGTCGATCCACCCTTCCTTCCTGGTGCGTGATAGCCATGATCAAAATCACGATCCTGTCGACGATGTTTTTGGGAGTCAGCGCAGGGGCGGGTTGGGTCTACTTGCCGGATTCGCCCGACAGTACAACCAACGAGGACCGAGCAGCGGGCCAGGCTTCGGACCAAAGTCGCTTGGTCCGTGGCACTGGTTACGTCGAACCGGCCAGCGAATTGCGTCGACTGGTCTTCAAGACCGACGGCGTCATCGGCGAGTGCCCGGTCGACGTCGGGCAGGTCGTTCGTCGCGGTGAAGTCATTATCTCGCTGGTCAACGCCGAGCACCGTGCCGCGGTGGCCGTCGCCGAGCAAGAGCTGCGCGTGGCCATCGCCCAGCGCGACAAGGCGCTCAGCGGTGCGCACGAATGCCAGATCCTCGCCGCGCAGCGAAAGTGCGACCTGCTGATCGAACAAGCCAGGCACGACAAAAAGCACTTCGAGCGCGTTGCAAACTTATTGAAGAGCAAGGCCTCGACCCAGGAGGATTTCGACCGGGCCCAGTCCGACTGGCGCCGCAGCGAGCTCAGCCTCCGCCAGGCCGAGGCCGAACTGATGCAACTCAAAAAGATTGTCCGGCCGGAAGACAAACAGCTTGTCGAGTCGCAAGTGGCGCTGGCTCAATCGCGTCTGGCTTCGGAGAAGCAGCGCCTGGCGAACACAATGCTTGTCGCACCTTTTGACGGTACGGTGCTCGAAATCATCAAACGCGAAGGTGAGGGTGCCCGCAACCTGGAGCCGGTCGTCGTCTTTGGCGACGAATCGCAGTTGCGCGTCCGCGCGGAGATCGACGAGCGATACGTTCATTGCCTGCAAGTCGGACAGACCGCCACGGTGCACGGCGCGGGACTTGGGTCAAGCCGCGCCGTCGGTCGCATCATCACGGTCAAGCGACTGATGGGCAAGAAGACCGTCTTTACACACGAAGCCACCGAACGAAAGGACTTGGACGTGCTCCAGGTACTCATTGAAATGCCACAGGGTTTCGCGGCCCCCGTGGGTCTACAGGTCGACGTCGACCTGGAAGTCGCCGCCATTGACCAAAACGGCGTCTAGCCTGGAAAGGGCGACCGGCCATGAAGATTCTTGTAACAGGCGCGACCGGATTCATCGGACGTCACCTGGTCGAACGGCTCTGTGCCGAAGGCCACGCAGTTCGCGGACTGGTGCGGGATCTGTCGAAGGCAGCGGCCATTCGCCGGTTTGGCGTCGAAGTCGTCCGGGGCGATGTCACGAACCCGGCATCGGTCCGTCGAGCCATGCAAGGAGTTGAGGTCGTGTTTCACCTGGCCTCGCGCGTTACCGATTGGGGAAGCTGGTCCGAGTTCGAGTCGGCCACGGTCCAGGGTACAGAGAACGTACTCGCGGCGGCGGCTGACGCGGGCGTTCGCCGCTTCGTGCACATGAGCACGGTGGGGGTCTACGACGACCGCCGCACGCGCAAGTGCCGCAGCGTGCCTGAAACCACGCCCCAGGGTCCTTGCGGAGATCGCACCCTCGGTTTCTACGCGAAGGCCAAGGTGTTGGCCGAAGCGGCCGTGTGGCGATACTCTCGCGAGCGCGGGCTGGCAGTTGTCGTTCTGCGGCCGGCGCTTGTCTATGGCCCGCGGGACGAAACGACGATGCCGCGGCTGGTCGACTACCTGAGCGGTGCGGGCGCCATGTGGGTCGGGCGGCGCAATTCGACGGTCGACCCGATTTACGTGACGGACGTCGTCGGATGTGCGGTCGCCGCGGCGCGCTCGGAAGCCGCCGTAGGTCAGGCCTACAACGTGGCACCCGACCAGCAGTTGGGTGTGCGCGACTTTTGGAGATTGTTGTGTCGCGAGCTCGGTTTCCGAGAGCCGAGGTGGACGATTCCCGCCTCGCTGGTCATGGCCGCGGCCATCGTTTGTGAGACGATGGCGCGCCTTTTGGGTCGACGGCAACCACCGACGTTGACCCATGCCGGATTGGCGCTATTTGCCCTGGACCGCCACCACAGCCCGGGCAAGGCTATCCGGGAGCTCGGCTGGCGACCCCAGGTCTCGTTGAGAGAAGGCATCCGCTTGACCGTGCGGTCCATGCTGCTCCCGGTGCGCTCGGAACCAATGCCAAGCCTTACGCCTGCATATCGGACCGGGCAGGCGGCCTGCGGCTAGTGGCCGGCCGTTTGCTCAGTTGGAAGAGTTCGCCACGAGACGACGCTGGAACTCATCGCGCAGCTTTTCCATCGCGCGTCGAACCGTGCGGTCTGAGCGGTGGATACGGTCGGCGATCTCCGTGCTGCTGTAGCCCTCCAGGCGCAACTCGAGAACCCTGCGCTCCAGCGGCGGCAGCCGATTCATCACGTGATCGAGCTCTTCGACGACCTCGACCGCTTCAGCCGGCGTCGGAAGCTCCGCAATCAGTTGGGGAAACTCGTCCAAGACGTTCTCGGCGCCGGCGGGCTGTTCGCGTTGGACGCTACGCCTCTTGGCGTTGTGAAAAGCGACCTTGCGGTAGAGCTTGTGCATCGTGATGGCCGCCAACAATCCCCACAACTCGTCGGTCCGCTCGACCGTGAATTCACCGTTCCCCAGCCCCCCAAAAAAGCTGCGGTAGGCTGACTGCACGACGTCCTCGGCGTCCATGCGGCTGGCGAACCGCTGCGAAAGCTTGTCTCGCACCAAACCGATAAGCCGGTTCACGTACCGCCGGAACAGGATGGTGGCCGCTTCCTGGTCTCCATCGCGGCAGCGCTGGACAAGTTCGGCGACGTTGTCGTCGGGCACTTCCTGATTATCGTCGATCCCTTCTTCCGACATGTTGGCAATCCTGCCTGTCACCTAGCCCGGAACTCACCGTGCGCAATCGATCGTGGCCAACTGAGCCCTGGGGTCTCCGCCGGTGACTATAGCCGGCCTCAGTTTCGACGGCAAGCATCTGGGTGAGCGGTCGTTTCCGCCACCAGTGCCGGGGCAATGCCAACCTCGCCGTAAAAATGTTCACCGGTTGCTTTCGGAAAATCGCGCCACTGCATCAGCGTTCAAGTGGATGCCGAGGCCCGGTTTTTCGGACAAGCGGAGCGTGCCGTCGACGACCGGTAGCTCATCGAGGACCAGTTCACGCCGCAGCGGTGATTCGGACAATTCTGGCGGCAGGAATTCGATGAATGGGCATACGGGTGTCGACGCGGCCAGGTGCGCGCTGGCGGCAATGCCGATCGCGCTTTTCCAGCAGTGCGGCACGATCATGCGGCCACGATCTTCGGCAATCCGGCACACGTGTCGGGCTTCGCTGAATCCGCCCACGCGACCGATGTCGGGTTGCAGCACGTCCAGTTTGCCCTGGTCAGCCAGATCCAGAAACTCCCAGTGCGTGTTCTGCCACTCGCCGGCCGCGATGCGGATCGGCGAACGTTCGTGCAGCATCGCGTAGCCGGCCAGGTCGTCGATGTCGATCGGCGTTTCGACAAAAAACAGATCGTACGGCGCCAAACTCTCCAGCACGCTCAGGGCCCGCGGGGCGCTGGGCCAGGCGTACGCCACGTCGACCATCAGCGTGAAGCCCGCACCTACCGCCGCGCGGCAGGCGGCCACGATTTCGATGATCTGTTCGTCCGGTGCCTGCAAACCATTGTGACTGTACGGGCCATTGATGCAAACTTCGAGCTTGGCCGCACGGAAGCCTAGAGATTTTGCCAACCTCGACTTCTTTACAAGCGACTCGCACTGCGCGTCGACTGTGTCTCCCGCCGGAAGCAAGGACGCATAGGGCACGACGGGCCGTTCCAGCGTTCCACCCAACAACCTCCACACCGGTTGACCCAACGCATGCCCGCGGAGGTCCCACAGCGCCATGTCGATCGCGCCTAGCGCACAGATCAGGGCGCCGCGGCGGCCGGTCATCTTCGAGCCGCTGTAGAGACGCTGCCAGAGGGCCTCGGGATCGAGCGGGTCGGCGCCGATGAGCATCTCCTCGAGGCCCAATCCCATGCAGTGCGTGCCACGGGCGCGAATGCACTCGCGGGCGACCCAGGGATTCGTATCGGTCTCGCCGATCCCCACCAGCCCTTCGTCGGTGTGAATCTCGACGACCAGATCGTCCTGCGCCGACGAGCAGGCCTGTGCGTCGTAGTCGGGGATCAACAGAACGTGACAATCGATCTTGGTGATCTTCATGAGATGGCTGACTACGGTTGGCGTTTTCAAGCGTCGAGGTCGATCCAGTACCACAACACGGCTCCGGCCAGGCAGACGACGCTGCCAACGGCGATGCCGGCCTGCCAGCCGAATCCCAAGGTTTCGCTGATCCAGGGGGTGACAACCGGTGAGGCGATGCCGCCGGCGTTTCCGCCGGTGTTGAAGATGGCCGCCGAAAGTCCGCCGCGCCGCCCGCCGACTTCGACCGCGGCTACCCAGAACGGTCCCTCGGCCATGCCGAGCGCTCCCAACGACAACGACAGCCAGCCGACGATCCAAAACGGCTCGGTCGCGCGCACGCCCAGGATCAGCAATGTGGCGCTGGCGATCATCGCCGCGGCCGGCAGCCAGACCCGGCCGGCGCGCCGATGGTAGTTCGATTGGAATCGGTCTGAGAGCCACCCACCCAACGGCATCCCGACAGCCATTGCCAGCGGCGGCACGGCCGCGTATAGCCGGCTCTCGTCGGCGCCAAGCTTCAGCACGGTCTCGAAGTAGTAGTGCATCCAATAAAAGAACAGATACTGAAAATAGCCGACCGTCGCGTAGCTGGCGGTCAGCAAGAGTAGGTTCTTGCTGCGCCGCAGGAATGATTGGGCGGGGGATGCGAGTTGCTCGTGAAGATCGATTGCATCGGCGGCGGCATGACCCTCGCAGGCATCGGCACGCTCGACCGCGTAACGGCTCCACACCCAGCCCAGAACAGCGGTGACGGCGCCGGCAATCATGAACGCACGCGGCCAGCCGAATCGGTCGACGAGCTCGCCAAACCCAAAATAGGTTGACGCCACGCCCAACAGCGCGGCGCCGGTCACCAGCCCGTTGGCCATCGAGCGGCCGGCGGCGGGAATATGCAGCGAGACGGCTTTAGCGGCGGCCGGGTGCAATGGCGCACTCACAATACCCATCAGCGCACGAATCGCGATGAAGCTCGCTAGCGCGGACGTTTCAGAAGACGCGACGAGGCCGACCGAGCCCGTGAGCATGACAAATGCGGACGAGCCAAACAGTACGCACGACAGCGAGAACCGCGGCCCGCGACGATCGATCAACCAGCCGCCGGGAATCATGCATAGCGTGTAAGCGATGAGGAAGGCTGAGTACACCGTGCCCATCGCTGTCGGTGTGATGGCATAGTCCTTCATGATTCGCAAATCGCCCGCGACCGCCATGCTGACGCGGTTGAAATGCGCCAGGAAGCAAATGGCCATCAACAACAAGACTATGCGCCAGGGCGCCCAACTCGATGTCGCGGGACCCGCTGTGATAGAGTTGTCAGGAGGCATGGAGCAATTCACGCGGTGCCGCGATCGAGTCTGTGCCTGGAGACGCCAGCGTGGTTGGATTGTCGGCTGAGCCCCAATCCTAACAAGTGCGTCAAGCCTCGCGTTGCAAAAGCCGTCGGTGGGACTAAAATCGCGATAGTGCCATGGCCGAACCGACGCAAACTAGCGAGCCGAGCGCCCAGGCCGACCACTCAAACGGCCGGCCAATGAGACTGCGGCGCGCGATTGCACGCGGGACGCTTGGGGGAGTGCTTGTCTCAGCGGCCCTGGCGACGATCGTGTTCGGCGCGATTGCCGCCGCGGCAATGGCCGATCGCCGCATTCAGAGCTGGACCACGCAACGCGAGATCGAATTTCCGATTGCCTCCATCGTCGGGTTCGTGCTTCTCTGCGGAGCGGTCAGTGGAACGATCATCGGCGTGGCGGCGGGTTTGAGTCGAACACCGCTCCGCTCCCGCGCGAAACGATTAGCGCCGCAAACCGAGCGACCATTCTCCCAGCGGCTGGGCAAGTTCTTGGGCGAGGCTCCTTCGGCGGAACCGATCGAGCCCGCGCCGCGCTCGCGAATGGCCTTCTTTTCTGCCATTGTTCCAGGCCGCCGATACAGTCCCAAGCCGGCCAGCTACATCCGCGCCATCCTATGGCGCATCCGCCGATTGCTGGGTGGTGGCTCTTGAGTCGTCGCGCCGCATCGACTCCGGGGCTGGAAGAGCAGTGTCGGACCGGGTTCCCGCGA
>CAZUPX010000011.1:0-3733 GCA_964622155.1 uncultured Planctomycetaceae bacterium
CCGGCAAGTCAAAATTCGCCCTAAGCGGGGGCGTGGATCAATACGGCAGCATAATTGCGGCAACATACGTAAGCGCGCTTGATTCGAGCGGCAACTTTCGTTGGGCCAAGAGTACGCGGGGCACGGCCGTCGACGGAATAGCACCTAGCGCTGTGGCCGATGCCATCGCACTCGATAGTGCAGCCAACGTCTACCTGACTGGAAACTTCAGTTGCATTGCCGATTTCGACCCTGGTCCTGGGACCTACAATCTCGCGTCGGCAGGGTCTTATGATGTCTTCGTGTGGAAGCTCAACTCTGGCGGCAATTTCGACTGGGCCGCCAGAATGGGAGGTGCGGGCGGCGACTATGGGCCAGGCATTGCCGTCGATGCCTCCGGAAACGTTTACACAACCGGGTCCTTTGTTGGCCCCGCCGACTTCGACCCGAGCCCGACTGGCACGTACACGCTAAGTGGCAGCGGACTGTTCGTGTCGAAGCTGGTTCAGTCGGCGCCGCTGGCCTTGGCTGGTATGGCATTGACCGCGGATGCTCAGAGCACCGCTCTACTGCAAATCGATGTCTCCTCGGCGGCATCCGTTCCGTCAAGTTCAACCGACTCGACCAGCCAGCCCACGGCCCCGACGCTGTTACTCGCGCCAGCGAAGCTGCCCGACAAGAGCCGGCTGGCCGACGCGGCGCTCGAAGAGCCCGATGAAAACTGGCTCGACGGCGCGCTGGAAGACGATCTGCTGGTCGAACTGGTGGCGGCGAGCTAACCGGTTGGAGTTTCGGCAACAATCGTTTGCAATCGAGAATTGCCTGGCCAGCGCGCGGCCGCGTCGTTCCTACCAGCGACCGGCCGCCGTTGGTAAGCGCTGTCTGGTCGTCGGTCTCTCGACTTTTCCCACTGCTCCGCGAGCATCGGGCTCTTGCTGCAAGTGCTGTGCCAGACGACCGTTACAGTCTGAAGCGGCCTGTCCGCCTCACGAATCTTTATTGCGCTCGCAAATTTTTTTGTCCCATTTCGCCGCCGGTTTGCGTGGTTAGCAGCAAGGGACGACCATCGGACCCACTGCGCATTCGTTTTTCAAAATAGGAGCACGCTAATGCAACGACCCACACGGAAAGCGAAACTCTGCGTGCTGTTTCTTTGCGCGCAGTGTCTTTTAGCCTCCACGGCCCTGGCTGTCACGATTCCCACCGTCCCGGTCGGCAACCTGGGCAATGCCAACGACTCGTCGACCGGCAACCTCTACGGCGGTGTGGGCTACGCCTACAACATCGGCACGACTGAAGTCACCGTCGGACAATACACCGATTTTCTCAACGCGGTCGCGGACGCCGACACGTATTTGCTCTACAACACGTCGATGGCCACGAACCTCAACATCGCTGGCATCTCGCGGAGCGGCGTTTCGGGCAGCTACACCTACGGCGTGATCGGCTCGGCCAATCATCCGGCGACGTATGTGAGCTGGGGCGACGCGGCCCGGTTTGCCAACTGGCTGCACAACGGCCAGCCGACCGGCGCGCAAGGCCCGGGGACAACAGAAGCCGGCGCCTACACATTAAATGGGGCCGTCACAGATGCCGCGCTGAATGCGGTTTCGCGAAATTCGGGGGCCACGTGGTTCATCCCCACCGAAAACGAATGGTACAAGGCCGCCTATCATCAGCCGGCGGCGCAAGGCGGGGACGTAGACGATTACTGGCTCTATCCGACCGAGACCAACAGCACCCCCTACAGCGACCAGCCGCCAGGCAGCGGCGCGCCGACCCAGTCGAACACCGCAAATATCTACGGCTATGACGCAGTTGTGAATCTGTACAACGATGGCTACGCGGTCACGGGCTCCCCGAGTTACAGCAGCAGCCAAAACTATCTGACCGACGCCGGCGCGTATGCGCTCTCGAGCAGTCCGTACGGCACCTATGATCAAGGGGGTAACGTGGCGGAATGGAACGAGGCGTATATTAGCGGCTCGTTTCGCGGCTTGCGCGGGAGTTCGTGGGTCGGTGGTTCGACGGATATGGGGGCCGCGTCACGATACTTCGACTTCATCCCTCCGACGACCGAGGACTTCCTTTTCGGGTTTCGCGTGGCAACCGTCGTCCCTGAGCCGTCGACGCTCTTGCTGGCCGCCTGCGCCGCGCTCGGCCTCTACGTCGTGGGCCGTCGCCGACGCCCGTAAGATCGAAGTGACTGAGAACGTTTCGAAGGAATTCAACATCACAGGATAACGCTCATGAAGGCACTCAAGTGGATATCACTCGGACTCTCTATCCTTGCGCTCACGCCGGCCCCATCGCAGGCGACCATGATCCAGCTCACTTCGACGAGCCAAATCACCGGAGCGACCGTCACTTATAACACGCCCGGCTCGGTCTTTCTGCAAACGGCCCCCTACGGCGTGGATGTGTTCGTCGCCGGCCCCTTTACCAACACGTCGGGCATCCACTTCTTGTTCACCGGCAATGCCAACGCTCCGATCGGTCCGCCGAGCGCGCTCTCGCTGGGCGGCACACCAGGCCCGTCGACCTATTTTCATTTCTCGCCGCAGTCAGGCTACAACCTCAACGCCATCGGCCTGTCGGCGACGGGAGGATACACCGATCAATCGACCACGTTTCACGTCATCGCGGTCGATGCGGCATCGAATCTTCTGCAATATGACGTGACGATGAATCCGACGGCCGCGGGCATTGCCGGGCTCAACGGCGGCGCGGTGTTTCTGGGCGTGAGCTCGACTCTGCCGCTGGTTGCCTTCCGTGTCAGCCAACTTGACGACGGATTTGGGGTCCTCGACAACCTGCGACTCGACGTGACCGCAGTGCCCGAACCGTCGGCGCTCATGCTGGCCGCTTGCGCCGCGCTTGGCTTAACGCTCGTGGCTGGCCGCCGTCGTCGACGTGCATAGGACCTTGGCCAGGAAAGCTCGATCTTGATCGGCGATGCGGAGCGCGTGGTTTGTCGTCGAGTCTGGCACACTCACTCCAACCTCTGGTCTCTGGCCTCTCGCCTCTGGCCTGTGGCCTCACTAAAAAAAGGCGGCTACCCGCTTGCGCGAGTAGCCGCCCCGGGCTGGGGGAGTGCGAACTTGTCTTCAAGCGTCCGCGCGACTGTTACCAGGGTCCACGGACGTAGTACGTGCCAAACTGCCGAGTATCGCTGGGCCAGGCCGCGGCCGGCATAAACCCATAACCATAAGGAGACCAAAAACCGTTGGGCCACGGTCGCTGGAACTGATGGTCGATACGTGTCATCCGAGATGAAGTCACTCCCCACGAGTAGTCGGTCGTCAGTTCAGCCGTCGGCGGAACCACCAGCGCGAGCGGCTGACCATATTGAACGTTGTAGTAGCGGCCATGCCAGGGATGCAGGCTGGCGCGCCAGCGGGCATTGTGGCCGTGGTGTGTCTCGTCGAACGCTCCCACGCGGCTCGCGGCCAGCGCCGCCAGGATTGTTACGGTCGCGGTAAGAATTCGCGGTCTCATGCTTGATCCTCGTTGGCAGGCTCAGTTCCTCTGTAGCCGGGGTTATTGTGCAAGAGACCCCGGTGCGTTGCGGCAGTTCGCCGGCCCCGGCGCGCCGGGGCCAGCTACAGATTGGCAGACCCTTACCGCAGCAGGTTCGCGATAAAGGCCTGGGTCGGGCAGGAGTAGTACCGCACGCAGGCCGTTGTGTAACCGCCGTTATGGTAGTACTTGTAGTACTTCCGATGGTGGTGATACATGAACTCGTGCGGCATCA
>CAZUPX010000012.1:0-3936 GCA_964622155.1 uncultured Planctomycetaceae bacterium
AAGTCGCTGATCTCCAAACCGGACTTCCCGCGAGGGCGGAACGGGCGCACCGGCGCCAACAGCGGATTGCGGGCTACTTGACGACGAGTCATGACCGGCCCGACGCTCTCTGGGAGCGGCTGTCCGGCTTGCTCGATCAACTCCGGCTTGGGATCGAACAAGTCAACGTGACTGGGCCCGCCGTGCATGAATAGATAGATGACACGCCGCGCCCGTGCTTCGCCGTGTGGCGATTTGGGCTGTAGGGGACGAGCCGCCGACTCGTGGGCAGCCGCATGCAGCAGCCTGTCGCGGTCGAGCATTTCCGCCAGCGCGACCATGCCCAGGCCACCCCCGGCCTGCCGCAAGAAAGTACGGCGGTCGAAATCGATCGCGGAGTCCGCCAGCCGCAGTTGCATGGCCCGCTTGCCCCTGTAAGAATTGCGTGCTTCAGCCTACCATGCACGGCCTTGATGCTCAATTCGGGACAGGGGAGAGCCGAAATGAGATTTCACCCAATCCGTCGCCCCTCGCGATGTACTCGGCGTTCTCGGCGGCAACGTTTTCTTTGACCGGCGCTATGAACTCACTTCTGTTCCTCATCCGGCCGCTTGATCGCGCCTTCGACGGGGCTTTTGGCGCCTTCGGTGTATTTGGCGCCGATCAGGGCGTAGGTTTTCTCGGCGCGAGCTTTGAGCTTTTTTAGTGCCTCGGGAAAGTCTTCGTCCTTTACGGTGTCATCACAGAACGAGCAGCAGCTCTCGAACGTCAGGCCGAGCTTCTTCCACTGCGTCATGCCGCCAGGAGTCACCTCGTCAGTCACCGGGCACCAAACGGTGCTCATGGCCTGCACGAAGTTGTTGACAAATCGCTGCTTGTCCGCGGCCCGGGCAAGCTTGTCGGGGGCTTTGAGAAACTTCTCTTTGGCGTCCGGCTTTGCGCCACGATACTTCACGCTTTTGTATTCCCAGGTCGGCAGCTTCGGGTCGGAGGCCTCCAAATACACCGGGCACAGGTCGATCGACTTCTGTTTCTCGGGGATCTTGACCTTGTCGAGGATGACTGAGTCGGCCGGCAGTTGCGCCATCGCCGAGACAGTCAGGATCAACAAAATACCAAGCGACATTGCCAAGCTTCTTCCGAACATATCTGTCTTCCTCTTAGGATTTCGAAAACACGGGGAATCCCTCGCTTGCGCGTCGGCGTTACTGAACTAATCCGCCGCCAGGCTGTACGCCACCAGCCGGGCGTCATTGGTGGCCAGGACAATATATTGCTTGCCGCCAGCAACGTAGGTCATGGGCGTGCCGGTGGGATACGCCGGCAACGGAAGCTCGGCCACGACCTTGCCGGTCGCCTTGTCGTAGGCCCGAAACACGTTGGCTCCGCCGCCGTCGCGGGCACCGCGGCCGCCGGCACCTTGGCCGACGAACAATAATGTCTTTGTCAACAAGGGTCCGCCGCCGCCGCTGCCCAGCGGGCCCACGTCGCGACCGACGAGTTGGCTGACCTTTTCGCGCGGGCCGTCGCCGTGCGGGATCATCCAGGCATGCTCGCCCGTATTGAGGTTGATGGCCGTGATGCGCCCGTACGGCGGCTTGAACAGCGGCAATCCGCGCGGACCTTCGATGCCGGGGGCGAAGCCCGGACCGCCGCGCACGTAGTCAAGGTTTGAGCGCGCCGCATCGGGCTTGTTCAACTTCACGACGATGTTCGACGTGATCGAAGGCACGTATAGCAACGATGTGTCGGGGTCGAATGCCGCGCCCCACCAGTTGGCGCCACCGGCCCAGCCCGGCAGATTGATCGTGCCGCGTTCGGTTGGCGGAGTGAAGATCGGTCCATGGTCGTACTGGTTGAGAATCTCCAAGGCCTCGGCTCGCAGCTCGGGCGTGAAGTCAATTAAATTGTCCTCGGTCGCACCTTGTCGCTCGTAGGGCGCGGGCCTGGTGGGAAATGGCTGCGTCGGCGACGAGCGCTCACCGGGCACGCTCGATTGTGGCACCGCACGCTCTTCGATCGGCCACACCGGTTTGCCGGTCACCCGATCAAACACCCAGGTGAATCCAGTCTTTGTGATCTGCACGACCGCTTTGATCGGTTTGCCATCGACTTGAATCGTGCACAACACCGGCGCGGCCGGCAAGTCGTAGTCCCACAGGCCGTGGTGCACGGTTTGGAAGTGCCAGATGCGCTCGCCCGTCTTCGCGTCGGCACACACCAGCGACTCGGCGAACAGGTTGTCGCCCAATCGATGGCCGCCATACCAGTCGTTGGTCGGCGTGCTGAACGGCAGATATACGTAGCCCAACTCCTCGTCGACGCTCATCAGCGTCCACACGTTGCCGTTGCCGGTGTACTGCCACGAATCGTTTTCCCAAGTCTCGTTTCCGAATTCACCCTTTTGTGGAATGACGTGGAATGTCCACACCGGTTTGCCCGTTCGGACGTCGAATGCCTGCACGTCGCCGCGTGGGGCTTCCTTGAACTGCGGACCATCCGAGATTGACGAGCCAACAATGACCACGTCGCGGCAGATGACCGGCGGCGAAGTCATCGTGTAGTTGCGAGCATTGACCGCGTGCGGGATGGCTTTGGCGAGGTTGATCTTTCCGTCATCGCCGAACTCGGAAATCGGCTTGCCGGTCTTGGCGTCGATCGCGCGGAGGTAGGCATCGTGTGAGGCGATGAAGATTCGTTCCTGCCCGCCGTCAGTCCAATAGGCGACGCCGCGATGCACGAAGCCAAGGTTGGTCGGGCGGCCTGCTTTGTAGGCTTCGGGGTTGTAAGCCCAGATCGTCTTGCCGGTGAGTCCATCGATGGCGGCGACCTGCGCAAGCGACGTGCTGGTGTACAGCGTGTTGCCGATCGCCAGCGGCGTGACTTCGTAGGCGAACGAGCCGAGCGCGCGGTTCCCTTTCTGCAGCGGCAGGTCGGGCGAGTCCCAGGTCCAGGCGACCTTGAGTTTCGCGACGTTGTCCTTGTTGATTTGATCGAGCCGCGAGTATTTCGTGCTGCCCGCGTCGCCGCCGTAATAACGCCACTGGCCGTCGGAGAGCGACTGCTCAGGCGCCGAGAGATCGCCGGCCTTGGAAGGGACAGTACTCAACACGCTGAAAAGGCAGACGCCCCATAACGCTACGGCGCGAGAATTCGTGGCCACGGAAAGTCTCCATTCAAAAGTGATGTGGCAGGCCTGGGCAGGAGTTGCCCGCGTCGCCGGTGGGGGGCCGTGGCGGGTATCCCCGAAAGGGACCATTATGGATTGTTGGGCGAGAGGCTTCAATCTTGTCCGAGGATGATTCTTGCAGGGCGGGGGCGCTGCCCCGTTTCTATAGGTGGCCTCTGTGAGGCCGGCCATGACGCCACTGTCGCCGGCTACAGGCGGCCAAAAACTCGACAGTCAACGTCCGCATCGCTAATCTGGGGCGTCGTTGCGCACCCTGCCGTCCGGCTGCTTTTGGAGGCGACACGTCGTGCAGAACCGCTACGTGGGTTGTCGAGGGCTACCGTCGGCTGTTTGTTGGACCATACTCGCTTGCTGTGTGCTCAACCGCACCGCCGCGGCCGACGATGACGTTCGCCAGTTGAAGCTCAAGGACTGGCAGCCGCGATCGATGCTGGTCACCAAGACCACGTCGCTCCCCAAGCCGATGTTTCCGGCCGTCGACGCCCACAATCATCTCGGCGGGGGCAAGCAGCACCTGACACCCGAACGAGTCGCCGGATATCTGGCGGAGATGAACGAGGCGGGGGTCCGCACCGTGGTCAACCTCGACGGCGCTTGGGGTACTCGGCTCAAAGAGACGCTGGCCGCGCTCGATGAGGCTCACCCGGGCAGGTTTTTGACGTTCGCGCTGGTGAACTTCGACGGGATTGACAACGACGACTGGACCGATCGCGAGGTCAAGCGGCTGGCGGAGAGTTTTGCGGCGGGGGCCAAGGGGCTGAAGGTTC
>CAZUPX010000013.1:0-2857 GCA_964622155.1 uncultured Planctomycetaceae bacterium
TCGGCGGTTTCAGAAGCTTTTGGAGGACACGCTCGACGACCCCGAGTTGGCCCAACTCCGCGAGCGACTCAACGATCCGAGCCTGAGCGATTCGACGCGCGAGGGGCTTCGCCGCCAGTTTGTCGACCACCCGGCACGCCAGGTGCTGGAGAAGCGAGTGCAGGCATTGTTGCAAGATCCGGACGAACCGAATGTGGCGAGCTGGTTTGTCACGGACGCCAAAGGGCTGCAACTGGCGCGCGCTCCGCAGGAGGACATCGTCGGGAAAAACTTCGCCTGGCGCACCTATTTCCACGGCGGGTTCGAGGACTACGCCGAAACCTGGCGTCCCAAGCCCGACGAATACATCCGCAAGACCAACCTCTCGGCCGTGTTCTACAGTCCGGTTACCAACCGCTGGACGGTGACGATCTCGACGCCGGTGGATAAGGAACTCGAGGACCGTGACGAAACAGAGTTCCTCGGTGTCATTGGGCTGTCGGTGAGCGTCCATGATTTCGCCGAGATGCACGAGGGCACCGGACACCGGCCGTTCGCCGTGTTGGTCGATTGGCGCCCCGGACCCAACAAGGGTTTGATCCTGCAGCATCCAATGTTCGACAAGCTGCACGAAGACGCGAAACTTCCAGACCGCTTGCCGGCCTATCGGCTGACGGAGGTGCCGGACACGTCAGACGAAGAGCGACAGAACTATGTCGATCCGCTGGCCAAGGACCCACTCGGCCGCGAGTACGACCGGCACTGGCTGGCACAGGCGTGGCCGGTGAGCATGCGCGAGGGGAACACCGGTTGGATGGTCATCGTGCAGGAATCGTACGAAGCGGCCATCGGCCGAACGCTCGCGCGATTAAAGAGTGCGCTGTTTTCCAGCTTCCTGTTGGCGGCCGTTCTAATCGCAATTCTCATCAGCGTCCTGTGGGCCTGGGCGGTGCGAGTTTGGGGTGAGCCGCGCGGTCCGCTCAGACCTGCAACGACGGGCGAAGGACCACCGCCATGAGTTCCTGTTGGGTGCCATGCTCACGCTTCGTGAGCATGCGTCTAGAACTCGACTGGGGCACATACTCACGAAGCCACGTGCCGGGTGCCATGCCCACGCTTCGTGAGCATGCTCGCGAAACGCGCGCACCCGATCGATCGAACGATATTCTCCGTGGAGTCGCCGGCTCTCGCGCGCATAGGAGCGGCACGTGGCCGACCTGATCGCACAGGGAGCGCAGACGCAGAACCGCTGGCGGCGCACGCTGTTGCCTGGCCGGCCGGTCACTTTAGGCCGCGCGCCGGGGTCGTGGCCCACTTCGTGGGATGACCGCGTCTCGCGCGAACATGCCGAGATCACCTGGGATGGCACCCGCCTGAAGGTACGCCAACTTGCGGGTGCTCGAAACCCGATCTTCGTCAAAGGTCGTCCGGCGGTGGAATTCGAAATCGCACCGGGCGAGCACTTCGTTATCGGGCAGACGACCTTCACGTTGGCCGACGAGCGAGTCAACGTCTCGCTCGACGTGCCCGTGCCGGTGCAGCAGCAGACGTTCAGCTCACAATACCTGCAAACGATGCAATTCCGGCACACGGGGGCACACATTGACGTGCTGGCACGGCTGCCGGAAGTGATCTCGGGCGCGGAAGGCGAATCGGAATTGTCGATGCGAGTCGTCAACTTGCTGTTGGCCGGTCTGCCGCGGGCCGGAGCCGCGGCGCTGGTGGCCGTAAAACACCCAGAAGCCGAGCGGCCGACAATCGAGGTGCTGCATTGGGACCGGCGGTTGATGACCGGTGGCGACTTTCAACCCAGCGAGCGGTTAATCCTGGACGCGGTTCGCCGCCGCGAGAGCGTGCTGCACGTATGGAACTCGGCCGACACTTCGGGCACCTCGGCCTTCACTGTCAGCCAGGGAATTGATTGGGCGTTCTGCACTCCGCTGGGCGGCAAGGCCTGCCAGGGATGGGGCATCTATGTCGCGGGCCGCTTTGCCGACGACCACTCGACACCGCTGGAAGTCTCCGATCCCAGCGATCTGCGCGACGACCTCAAATTCACCGAACTGGCCGCCACCACGCTAGCGGCCTTGGGTGACGTGCGGATGCTCGAGCGCCAGCGGGCAGGGTTGAGCCAGTTTTTTTCGCCGGTCGTGCTGGAAGCGATCCAGGGCGCCGACCCCGACGTCGTCCTCTCCCCGCGAGAGACGGAAGTCTCGGTGCTGTTCTGCGACCTGCGCGGTTTTGCGCGGCACTCAGAGCGATTTGCCGAGGACTTGTTGGGCCTGCTCAATCGCGTGAGCCAGGCGCTGGGCGTGACCACGCGGCACATCCGCGAGCAAGGCGGCGTGCTGGGCGATTTTCACGGCGACTCGGCCATGGGTTTTTGGGGCTGGCCATTGGCGCAGCCCGATGCCGCGATCCGTTCGTGCCTGACGGCTCTGGCCATTCGCGCCGAGTTTGCCCAGACCGCGCTGCGGTCCGACGACCCGCTGGCCGATTTTCGCGTCGGCATCGGCATCGCCACCGGACGGGCCGTGGCCGGCAAGATCGGCACGGTCGACCAGGTCAAGGTCACGGTGTTCGGACCCGTGGTCAACCTGGCCAGTCGGCTGGAAGGGATGACCAAGATTTTGCACGCTCCAATCCTGGTCGACGAACGCACGGCGATCGTGCTGCGCAATCAAGTCTCGCCCAAGATTGCGCGGCTGCGGCGCGTGGCGGTCGTCAAACCGTATGGTCTCGATCGCAAGCTCGAAGTCTCCGAGGTGCTGCCGCCGCTGGATCAATATCCGCAGTTGACCGACGAGCACATTGCCGACTACGAGAAGTCACTCGATGAGCTGCTGGCCGGACGCTGGTCGCAAGCCTTCGAGCGCTT
>CAZUPX010000014.1:0-4470 GCA_964622155.1 uncultured Planctomycetaceae bacterium
CCAGCAATAACTCTCCCGCCAGAAATAGAACTGCTCGCGCTCGCCACGCGCCCAAGCCCTGTCCGTGGTGCGCGCTCACGAAAGCCGGACATGCCGTCATCGCCCCCGATCTGCGCGGGCACGGACACAGCACGCGCCCCGATCGAACGACCGATCTGCGCACCGCCGACTACGTGGCCATGGTCGATCAAGGTGGGGATCTGGAGACAGTCAAGAGTTTTCTGATGCAGAAGAACAACGCCGGCGAGTTGAACATCGACAAGCTTTGCGTCGTTGGCGTGGAGACGGGGGCCGTCATCGCCATCAACTGGGCCATGCTCGATTGGAGCTGGCCCGAGCTGACCATTGGCAAGCAGGGGCAGGACGTCAAAGCCCTGGTACTCATTTCGCCCGAGTGGTCGGCCAAGGGGCTGCGCATCAACGAGGCGCTGGCGGACTTTTTTCCGAGGGTACGTGATGAGCTTTCTGTGCTGATCGTCGCCGGCAAGGCCGGCAACAAGGCCCTTCAAGATGCCAAACGGCTCCACAACTCGCTGTCGCGTTATCATCCGCCGCCGGCCGCGGACGAGCCCGCCGAAAAGCAAACGCTGTGGCTGAAGACCCCAAACACGTCACTCCAAGGCGCTGCCCTGCTCGGCGAGCGAAGCATGAAGATCGACCAGATGATCGTCAAGTTCGTCGAAATGCGCCTATCGAATCAGCCGATCGCCTGGAGCGAGCGCAAAAACCCCTTGCAATGAGCCGCCAACTCATTCGGACGGCGACTCGGGCGGCTCGGCCTTGCGAGGCCCGATCGGCACAATCGGCAATGGCGATTCGGCATCCTCCTGGCCGGTCGTGCTGGAGCCGTCGCCAGTGCGTGGCGCCGCCGAGCGCTGCGGAATCTTGATCACCGTGCCGATGGGCAACAGGTCGGGGGACGAGAGGATATCGCGGTTAAGCTCAAAAATCTCAAGATACCGATCGGCTTCGCCCAGGTATTGAATAGCCAATTGCGCCAGCGTGTCACCGTCGACAATCGTGTGCTCGACCAGCAACGCATCGCCGGCCTGGTCAACGACGTCTTCACCACCAGGCTGAATATCGGCGGGCTCCTCGTCGGCGACTGCCTCAATCGGCGCCAACAGCGCTCCAACCGGGTTGAGGCTCTTATGAAACGCAGGCGCGTCGGGTGCCTTGCTCGTCCGCTCGACGATGGCCGCGGCAGAGGCGGTTGGCACGCGCCATGCCGGATCACGCTCGATACGTGCGCCGCTCAGCGTGCCGCGGACCCCGCGAGCCCGCGCGGCGCCCCCCGCCACACGACGCTCCACCTGCTGGTCGAATAGCGACTCTTCAAGGCCTGCTTGCCTGGGGTGTACTTCGGACGCGTCCTTGCGAAAGAAAAGGGCCGCACCTACGCCGGTTGCCAGTACCGACGCTACGACCATCAGCTTACTTCCAACGGGCATCCTCGGTCCTCTGAGCCTCGATTGATAAGACCCGCGCCGGTGCGCTTGCACACCTGGCACGTGTCCGTCTTGCTGTGCCCATGATCGGCGCGTTAGCGCGCCGGGATTCAGCCAAGCCGAGCCCAAGGGCACACAGTTTCGCTCCGTCGGTAGGGCGGTAGCGGGCATCGTGAATGAGCCGCGAAATTGCAAACTGCCGAGCTGGCAGATCGCAACCGATGTGCGCGGCGAGTTCGACGTAACGCCCGAGCCCGGCCAAGGCAGTTGCTGGGCATTATAGGGAACAAACGGGCAGCGGTCCGGAACCGGCCATCTACGCTGCCGGAGGCGAGCTTCCCCGCGGATTGGACAGTCGTTCCGACGAGACGCCACGGCCCGAGGCCGGCGAGCGGGTCACTTTCGGTTGCGTCACCAAAGGCTTCTTCAGCCACAACAGCACCGGAGCGGCGATGTAGATCGAGCTGTAGGTGCCCGCAATGACGCCGATGACCATCGAATAGGCAAACGCGTGGATTCCCGGGCCGCCCACGAAGTACAGAATCACGCTAGCGATGAACACCGTGCCGGAAGTGAGGATCGTACGGCTGAGCGTTTGATTGACGCTCTGGTTGATCATCTCTTCGGTCAGGTCGGGACTCTTGCCACGGATCTCGCGGATGCGGTCGAACACGACGATCGTGTCGTTAATCGAGAAACCAACGATCGTCAGCAAAGCCGCGACCACCGCCAGACTGATCTTGAACGGGTCGACCATCATGAAACCCAGGTACGGCGCCAGGTACGAACTGAGGGCAAGGAAGGCGATTGTCACCAGCACGTCGTGTACCAGGGCCAGCACCGCGGCCAGACCGAAGATCACGTTCTCGAAGCGGAACCAGATGTAGATCACGATGATGGCCATGCTCGCCAGCAAGGCATACAGGGCGATCAACTGCGTATCGCCGGCCACCTTGCCGCCGATCTGATTCGACGATGGAAACACCGGAGTGCTGCCCAGCCGACCCTTGATGGCCTCGGCCAGCGCCTTGGTCTGGTCGGCGTCCAGCTTGACCTGGAGCGTCCACTCGGCATAGGGCACGTCACTACCCGCCTGATACTTTGGGTTGGACAATTCGAAAGGCATATTGCCCAGTTTCAAATCCGTCAACTCCTTGCCGACCATGTCACGCAAAGGCGCGTAACTGATTTTTTGCGGAAACGTGAGCGTCATCTGGCTGCCCCCAACCAGCGATCCCGGATCGCCGGCAGTGGGCTGATCCGACGCGGGTTCGTCGGCAGGCTTGCTTTCGGCATCGGCCGCGGCAGGCGACTCGGCAGCAGGTTTGTCGGGCGCCGGCTTGTCGGCATCTGCAGCCGGCACTGCCGGTGTTTCGGCATCAGACTTCTTGTCGCTCGAGGGAGCGGCTTCGACGTCTTGCGGTTGAGACAAAACCAGCGCCGCGACTGCCTGGTCGGCGCCGGTCGAGGCCAATTGAATCGCCGTCGATGTCCCGACGCGCGAGGACGACTTCGTCTCAGGCGATGGTGACTCGGCGGCAGGCGCAGCCTCGGGCTTGCCTTTCTCCTCGGGGGCCGGCTGCGCGGGCGGCGCGTCCGTCGCCGCGGGCTGTTTTGATTTCTCTTCGCCCGGCGGGGTCAGCTCCGGACCCTTGTCGCTTGGCTTGGTCGCAGGCGCGGCGCTCCCCTCGTCGCCTGATTTGGGCGGCTCGATCTTGGCGATTTCGCCGTATGACATGCTATAGGTTTGCAGCGAGTCGCCGAACTTCTCTTTCAAGAACGCTTGGACGTGCTTGATGTCGTTGTTCGACGTGTCGATTTTGAATTCCAAGTTTTTCTCGCCCACGCTGCTGACCGCGACGTCGGGCAATTCCTCGACGGTCTTACGCACTTCGGCGACATCATGGGCCTTGCCTTCGGCGAACAACAACTGCACGCTTGAGCCGCCCGTAAAATCGATGTCCAGCAAGCCCTGTCCACGCTCCCAGGCCGCCGCCAATCCGATGACGACGATGACCACCGAGCCGACGATCGCCGGAGTCCGCCAGCGAATGAAGTCGATATTGGTGTGGCCGATGAGGTGCATCATGTTCAATCGCGTCAGCCAGCGCTTCTTTTCGGCAATGTCGAAAATCACGCGTGCCACGAAGACGGCCGTGAACAAGCTCATGAACAAGCCGATCACCATCGTGACGGCAAAGCCCTTGATCTGGTCGGTGCCCACAATGTACAGCACGATCCCGGACATGATCGTGGTCACGTGCGAGTCGATGATCGTGGCCATGGCGCGCGAGAAACCGTTGCGGATGGCCATTCGCAACGACGCGCCGCGAGCGGTTTCTTCGCGCATCCGCTCGTAGATCAGCACGTTGGCGTCGACGGCCATGCCCACGGTCAGCACGAGACCCGCAAGACCCGGCAATGTAAAGGCGGCCTTGATGAGAATCATCAGCGCCACGGTGACGATCATGTTGAGCACCACGGCAATGTCGGCGACCATGCCGCAGAAGCGGTAGTAAACCAACATGAACACGAGGATCGCCGCGGTGGAAACGACAATCGACAGACTGCCTTTGTAGATCGTGTCGTTACCGAGCTGCGCACTTACCCGCTGCTGGCTGATGGGCTCGGGGTTGAGGGTGGCCGGCAGGCTGCCGGCGTTCAGCACACCGACCAGGAAATCGATTTTCTCCTGCGTGAAATCGCCCTGAATGATCCCGCTTTCGTGAATCGTGCTGTTGATCGTTGGCGCCGAGAGCATCGCATTATCCAGCACGATACCCAGATGACGGTGAAAGCCCGTGGCCGTGTCCGGCAGGTTCTTGCCGGTCAACTGGCCGAATTGAACACCACCCTCCGCGTTAAACGTGAATTCGACATCCAGGCGACCCTGCTGATCGAATCCACCTCTGGAACTGCGTAAGTATTTCCCGGTGACGTTGAACGGGTCGATCCGTATCAGGATCTCGCGCCCGCCGGCGGGGGTTTCTCGCATGAGGCCCTGAGCCTCTTGACCCAGATA
>CAZUPX010000015.1:0-2054 GCA_964622155.1 uncultured Planctomycetaceae bacterium
AGGCCCGCCAGCCCCCTGCAATGATGTCGGTAACGGCGAAGCCGTCTTCAGCATAGGCGATGGCCGGTTCCAGAATCTCAGCCAGCGATTTGCTGCCAAATCTCGCACGCAAATCCTCCCAGCCCGCCACACAGCCCGGCACACTCCAGCACAACAGGCCGTGCCCCGGAATGTCCGAGAGTCCTTTTTGCTTGAACACGTCGCGGTTTAGCTTGTAGGGACTGCGGCCGCTGGCGTTGAGGCCGTAGAGCTTTTGGGTTTTGTTGTCCCAGTAAATGACAAACAGGTCGCCTCCGATACCGCAACTCATGGGCTCGGTCAGTCCGAGCATGGCGTTGGTGGCGATGGCCGCATCGGCCGCGTTGCCGCCACGCTTGAGAATGTCGAGTCCCACCTCGGCGGCCAGCGGCTGGCTGGCCGCGACGATGCCGTGCGTGGCCACGGTGACCGAGCGGCTTTGATGCGGGTTCTTCGCTGGCCGGTCGTAGCCGGCGCCGAATGCACAACGGGGCGCCGCGAGCTCAGAATTCGTTCCAGTCAATGTGATCCCCAGTGCGATGACGGTCAGAGCGAGTGCGCAGCGGGACATGGCGGAAGGCTCCTGTTAGTGCGGACTGATTTCGACAGCGGCGGCAGCCCCAAAATTGATCAATTCGGCACGCCGTGTCAATCAACTCATTCCGCTGCCGCCGGCTCCTTGCCGTCCAACAATTGGCGCGCCTGACGGCCTGCCTCGTTTTCAGGCTGTTCTTCGACGAGCTTGCGGATGGCGGCGATGGCCCGCTCCCGCACGGCCGGCTTGGTCGATGCCGCCAGCGGGCGCTGTTTTTCGAGCGTTTTGAGCGCGGCCAGCTCTTTGCGCAGCGCTGGATCCTTGAGCAAGTCCTTGCGCGCGTCGGCGGCCTCCCTGGCGGCCGGATATCCAGCGAATTGCGCGGCGATCGCGGCGTAGTGCTGGTTGGCGCGATACTTGCTCGTCTGCGCTTCGGACCTGGCCGACTGGAGCTCGGCGGCGCCTCGCTCGTTGACGACTTTCGAGAGCTTCTGGGCGGCGGCTTTCAGATCCTTGTCGCGCGATGCCAAGGCCTTGGCGAGTGTCGGCGCCGCCTTGGCGTATTGCGAGAATTCGACCTGGCGCCAGGTAATCTTGAGGTCGCCGGGTATCCCGGCCGGGTCGATGGCCCAGGCCGCGCCGACCAACGCCCGCTCCACTGTCTTATCGATGTTCGACCAGTCGCCCATGTGTAGCGTCCCGTCGGCCGACAGGTAGCGGACCTGAACGATGTTTTCCAGGCTGATCTCGTCCACCTGACAAGAGCGTTCAAACGACCGATCGGCGTCGACGATCACCGGCCAGCTCAATCGCACGCCGCTGGCGTACTGAGAAACGGCCGGCTTGGACGTGCCCGAGTTGACGGCGATGAACACGATCGGATCGTCCCGGCGTTTGGCGGCCGTGGCTTGAATCGCAGGCCATCGCCCGCGGCACTTGGGGCAGGTCTCCTCGAAGAAATACAAGAGCGCCGCCTTGCCCTTCAAAGCCTGCGCGTCGATCGGGTCGGAGCCGACCCACGTGTTGGGAAACTTGAACGGCGCCTGTTCGGCCGGCGGCGACTCTTGCGCGGTGACAGCAACTCCCACAAGACCTATTACCAACACTACACCCACGACGCTTGCCAAACGCCAGTATCTTGAGACCATTGTCCGCCCTCCGCTGTTGATGATCCTCCTGTTCCGCGCTGCGGCCACGTCCGGCAACGTTCGCGGTCCATTATCGGGTCTTTCGGCAACCGCGGCAATGTTTGGGAACTTCTGGCCGGAAATGGTAGTCTAATGGGTAGCTCGCCCATCCCGTCTCGGCATCTCGCCGTCCGCTTGAACAAAGAATCCCCCTCCAATGAAACGCGTAAGTTTCACACTGATCGAGTTCTTGGTGGTGCTTCTCATTGTCTGCGTAATGGTGGCACTCTTGATTCCGGCGACGCAGACGGCCCGAGATGCTGGTCGAGAGGCCGCGCGCAGGGCCGAGGTGCGCCAAGTAGGAGTCGCCGTCC
>CAZUPX010000016.1:0-9295 GCA_964622155.1 uncultured Planctomycetaceae bacterium
TTCGGTGGTGGGCTGACCTGCCTACCAGCCTGGGCGCGTCGCTTTCCACGCGTTCGCAATTGGCTCAACGCCAAACTACTGGTCAACGCTGCCCGCTGGTTCCGCAATCATCCCGAGGTGAATGCACTTGCATAATGTTGGATAGCAATCGCTTTGCCGTGGCGAACACGCGATCAAACTGCGCTAGGGTGAGCACACCTGTAAACGTGTTTTGTTGGCTCGGATGATAGCTTGCGAGCAACCAGCGCCCCCCGGCCAGCTCGACCTGGGCTCCATGCGAGAACTTAGGCATTCGGCCGGCGTACCATTCTCGACGACGCGCTTCGCTCACGACGATCCGCCAAGCGATCTGACCGAGGGCCAAAAACACCTTGACCGTCAACAAGTCAATAGTCTCTTCGAGCCACCGTTGGCAGTTTGACAGTTCGTCCGGCAACGGCTTGTTGCCCGGCGGAGCGCAATGCGCCGCGGCTGTGATGGCGCAACCGATCAGCCGCAGTCCGTCGTCGCGCGAGGTCGAGTGCGGCTGGTTGGCGAAGCCGGCCTTGTGCAAGGCGCGAAACAGCCACTCGCCGCTGCGATCGCCGGTGAACATCCTCCCGGTGCGGTTGGCGCCGTGCGCGGCCGGCGCCAGGCCAACGATCAAGAGCCGCGCCTGCGGATCACCGAAGTTCGGCACCGGTCTGGCCCAATAGTCCCACTGGCGATACGCCGCACGCTTCTGCCGGCCGACCTGGCGGCAATAGTCTCGCAACCGCGGGCAGAGATCACACGCGATGATCTGCCGATTCAGTGAGTCCCAAGTGAGAGACTTGTTAGCGATGCGGTCTATCCTCTGATGCGCTTACGGTTTCAGATACGTGTCAAGAAACTCATAAGTGGCGTGCATCACGCGAGCATGTTCTGTGGGCCAGCCGTGTCCTTCGCCGATTAAGAGCTCAACGCGGCCGGGCACGCCGGCTTTGGTCAGCGCTTCGACCATTTGCACTGCCTGATCGTGCGGCACCAGCGGGTCCTTGGTGCCTTGAATCAGCAGCATCGGCGGATCTTTGGCGCGGACATACGTGATCGGCGAGGCGGCATGGGCCGTGGCGGCACTGGCGGGCGGCGGTCCACCCACAAAATCGGCGACTAGCTTCTTGGACGCGTCGGGAAACTGGCTTTCAAGGTTAGTCGGACCCGCGTACGAAACCACGGCCTGCACGCGGCTCGACATTTCGGGCGATCCTCCGCTGCCTTCCAGCCCATCGGCCGAATCCATCGCGCCCAGCATCATCGCCAGGTGGGCCCCGGCCGATGCACCAACCACGCCGATCCGGTTGGGGTCGACGTGCAGCTTTTCGGCGTTAGCTCGCAGCCAGCGGACTGCACATTTGCTGTCTTCAACTTGCGCGGGAAAGATGTGCTGCGGCACTAGACGATAGTTGATGCTGACGGCCACGTAACCGCGCCTGGCCGAGTCAGCGATCAGTTTTTCGAATTCTCCCTTGTGTCCACCGCGCCACGCACCCCCATGAATCCACACGATGGCCGGCGTCGGGTGCGTCAGACCCTTGGGCGTCGCCAGGTCCAGTAGCAGGTCTTGATCGCCCCCTTTGCCATAAACGATGTCGTTCCTGACCTCGACTCCCGGCTGGTCGGCGTCAGTCTTGACGTCATTCACGAGAGTGGCATCGGGGTCGCCTGGCACTGCCGCCAATCGCCCCGGCCAACCAAAAACAAGTCCGCCGCCGATCGCAATGGCAATAGCCCAGGTCTTCAAGCGATGAGTCATGTCGTGACCCTCCAAATTCATAGTCCCTAGCCTCCGGCCCCCGGCAACTTCTGGGGGTCGCGTCCGGCGGTCCAGAACAGGGCGTTGACTAGCATGCGGCGAAAACTCTCGTCGGTAAAATCCTGCGGATGGCCCAACGAGGTGTAAAAGACGCGGGCACCCTTGTGCATGCGAGTCCAGGTGATCGCCTCGGAATGTTCGAGAATTGTGCCGGTCATCAGAATATTATTGTCGCCCGCGAAACCTTCATTCTTATACAGGCTGCCCGCCGACCGGTACGGCCGAACGCCGGCGAGCACCGGGTGATCCTTGGCCGCGTCAAGAATCGTGATTTCGGTCTCGGGCCCGGCACCGTAATGCCCGTGATAATTGCCTCCCAGCACCTCCTTGTCCAAGTCGAGCCAGGTCTGGATCGCATGGCTGGCGGTTCGCACGCCGACAATCGGCTTGCCCGCCTGGCAGTAGTTCTTAATCCGCGCCAAGTCGTCGCCCGAGAGCTTCAGGCGGCGCGTGAACAAGAGCATTGTGTCGCAATGGTCCAGATTCTCCAGTCCCGGCAAGTGTTCCTCATCGTTTCCGACAATAAAAGCCCTGGTGCAGCGGACGTTGTAGTTCCCTTCGAGATACTTCTGATACTCGGCCAACGATTCGTTGGATTTATACTCCAGTGAGCCAGAGACCAGGCACACCGCCAGCGGTTTCGAGTCGTCGGCAGATGCGCATTGCATGAAACCGCAGGCCAGAACGAGCTGCACCACTGCCGCGAAAATACTGGCCCGAAACGGAAGCGAGGGTCGATAGCAGCTTCTCCTTCGCTTGCGCTTCGGGCTAGTGACTGCACAGAGTCGATCGTCGTGGTCAATCATTGGTGCTCATTCGCCGTTTATGCCAGAATGTCGTGGATTACTTCGCCGTGCACGTCGGTCAACCGCATGTCGCGGCCGCCGAAACGATATGTCAGCTTCTTGTGGTCGATGCCCAACAGGTGCAACATCGTCGCGTGCAGATCGTAGACTTCGACCTTGTTTTCGACCGCGTAGTAGCCGTAGTCGTCGGTCGCCCCGTAGACGGTGCCACCTTTGACGCCGCCCCCCGCCAGCCAGACGGTGAAGCCGAATGGATTGTGGTCGCGGCCGTCTGTGCCTTGGGCCATCGGCGTGCGGCCGAACTCTCCCCCCCAGAAAACCAGCGTCTCGTCCAGCAGTCCGCGACTCTTGAGATCTTTGAGCAGGCCGGCGATCGGCTTGTCGGTCGCGCGGGCATTGTCGGCGTGGCCCCCCTTGAGATTGCTATGCTGGTCCCAGCGATCATGTCCCAAGTTTTGGCACAATAATTCAACAAACCGCACGCCGCGCTCGACCAGCCGTCGGGCTATCAGGCACTGCCGGCCATACGCTTCGGTGGCCGGATCGTCGAGTCCGTAGAGCTGCTTCGTCGCCTCACTCTCGCCGGCCAGGTCCATCAGGTCGGGCACGGCAGTCTGCATGCGGAACGCGAGCTCATAATTGGCGATCGCCGACTCGAGCTTGTCGTCGGCTCCCAGTCGATCGAGCACGCCACGATCGAGTTGACGCATTAAATTGAGCTTGCGCTGTTGGGCTGTGCGGTCGGACTCCGACGGCGCCAAATCGGCCACCGGACGCTCACCACGCTGGAACGAGGATCCCTGAAATGTGGCCGGTAGAAAACCGCTGGCAAAACAGTCCCAGCCGCCCGGCGGGATCATGCCGCTGTTGAGCACCACGAAGCCGGGCAGGTTCTGACACTCGCTGCCCAATCCATAAGTGACCCAGGCCCCCATGCTCGGTCTCCCCTGCTGGCCGTGACCGGAGTGCATGAAGTAGTTCGCGCCGGTGTGCTCGGAGAAGTTGGCGGTCATCGAACGGAGGATGGCCAGGTCGTCGACACAGGTGGCGACGTGAGGAAACAGGTCGCTGACCGGGATACCGCTTTGGCCGTAGTTGCGAAACGCCCACGGCGACTTGAGCACCTTGCCAACGTTATCGAACTGTGTCGGCTGGACCGCGACTTTAATTGCTTCGCCATGCTCCCGATCGAGCCGCGGCTTGGGGTCGAAGGTGTCGACCTGCGACGGACCGCCGTCCATGTACAAGAAGATCACGCTCTTGGCTTTGGCCGTGAAATGCGCCGGCTGCGGAGCAAACGGGTTGCGCCGTGCCGCGTCGTCGACGCCAGTTCCTACCGTCGCCCCAAACCCCCGGTCGCCGACTAATGCCGCCAGCGCCACGGCACCGAAACCGTTGGCGCATCGCGCCAGCATTTCGCGGCGCGAAAGTGGATTCGTGATGTAGCGGCCACAGTGCATGGTTCGTTTCGAGATGGACAGTTTGGGTGCCATGCCCGCGCTTCGCGGGCATGGCACCCCGCAAATCTCTATTCTCAGGGGATAAAAATAAATTCCTTCAAGTTGAATATCACGTGCGCCAAGTCGGCCCACGGTCGCGTTTGGGTCTGGGCGCCGGCCGTCGAGCTACCGACGAACTCGATGGCTTGCCGCATTTCAGAATCATCGGGCTGGCGGCCCAAGGCTGTCAAATACATTTCGCGGACACGGTCGGCGGACGGTCGATCAGGGCCAGCACAGACTCGCTCACCCCACAGCCGCGCCAACTCGACCACTAACTCGTTGTTCATCATCGCCAACGCCTGAGCCGGCACGTTCGAGACGCCGCGGCGGCCAATCGTCGTGAAGGGGATCGGATAGTCGAAGGCCAGAAACATCGGCGGCAGAAAGTTTCGCCGCACGGCCAGGTAGATGCTGCGCCGGCCCTGGCCGTCCAGCGGACCCGAGGTTGCCGGCCGTCCTCGCCCAGTCATGTACGGTGTCAAGTATGGCATCACGCTTGGCCCAGACAGCGTCAAGTCGATGCGGCCCGAAACGGCCAACATCGCGTCGCGGATGCACTCGGCTTCCAGCCGTCGCATGGTCATGCGGTGTAAGTGTTGGTTTTCTGGATCGGCCATGTCGGCCTCCGCCTGGGTCTGGCTCGACATTTGATACGTGTTGGACAGGACCAACAGGCGATGCATCTGCTTGATTGACCAACCCTGGCGAATGAACTGGGCGGCCAACCAATCGAGCAGTTCGGGATGCGTCGGCTTGCGGCCCATCACGCCAAAGTCGTCAGTGGTGCGCACCAACCCCTCGCCGAAATGATGCTGCCAGATGCGGTTGACCATCACGCGCGGCACGAGCGGATTGTCGGCCGAGACGAGCTGTCGGGCCATTTCCAGCCGCCCACTCCCCTCGGCTGGCGGCGGACAACGCGTGCCTCCGAGCACTTCTAAAAACCGTCTCGGCACTTCCTCGCCCAATGTCTTGTGACTGCCGCGAATGAACACTCGCTCGTTCTCTACTGTGCCGTCGGCCAGCGCCATTGCTTGTCGCGGCGGAGCGATGCCCCCTTCCAGGTCTCGCTGCCGAGCATCGAGTTCAGCCAAGTGCCTTGTAAACTCGTCGACCTTCGGCCCCAACGACTCGCCCCCAGGTACGCGCTGGTCCAGGACCCAGTTGATCACCGACGCGCGATCACCGACGCGCTCGGGCGCATCGTCAGCGCGATCGGGCCACGCGGCGAGCAGTTCTCGCAGCAGCGCTTCGTACTTCTGCACCAAAGCCGTGGGAGAGGTTGTGGAGTCATCGGCCAACATGTCGACGATCAGGCGGTTCGCCCCTTGTTCGTCTGGCGGCCGCTCGCCAAAGGCCACCTTCTCGAGCGCGATGAACCCGTCGCCGTCGTCGATGACTTCGATGTAGGCCCGATGGCCGACCCACTTGCTCACATCCTGCGCGTGCCACTTCGGCTGAGGCCCCTCGGGTGCGAATTTGAGGCCGCCGTAGATCGGATTTTGAATCAGTTGCAGTCCGTCGACGATCAGGCGCAATTGGCCGCCGGTGCCATACAGGCGATAGAAGATCTTGGGCGAGACGATCTCAAAAGTCGGCGAGCGAATGACGCCTCGCAACTTTAGCGATACCAACCCGCTATGCGCGGCGGTGGCTTCCACCAGTTGACCGGGAAAGCGGCCTCGCGGGCGGCCAAAGTCCCAAGCCAGCGGCCTCGCCGGTGCATCGCCAAACGCCGCGCCTGTGGTCTGCCACGATCCGTACGAGGCGTCGCTAAAATCGGCGAAGATCGTCGGCGGCTTGGTCGATTCCTGGGTGGAGGGCATCGCCAGTCGGGCCGCCAACTCCGCGCGACGTGTGGCAAACGCATCGCGCGCCGCCGGCAATGGATCGCTGGTCAACACCGCCCACGGATGGAAGGGATCGCCGGCGCGCACCAACGCGACCTCGCGCACATATTTCGTCCAAGGATCGGCGTCGCCGCCGTCGCGAACGGTCAGCATCGTGTCGGCCAGCCGCTCGATTTGCGAAGCGAGTACCTCGCGAGTCAGCTCGACCGACGCCCGTTCACGCTGTCGCTTAATGACTTGCAACTTCGCGATTCGCTCGGTCAGTGGCTCCACCGGGTCGATAAACGCCTGTTGATATCGCGAACTTTGCAGATATCCGGCCAGGGCGTAGTAGTCCTTGGTCGAGATCGGGTCGAATTTGTGATCGTGACACCGCGCACAACTTACGGTCAGGGCCAAAAACGTCTTGGCGAACACGTCGATCTGGTTGTCGATTCGCTCGCCATCGTCCTGCCTCACGTCAACCGGCGAATGTTTGGCCTCGCCTAAAAAGAAAAACCCGGTGGCGATGATCGACTCGTTCGTGCCTTCCCGCGGATCGCGGCGCGGAACGCTCAGCAGGTCGCCGGCAACGTGCTCGATGACGAACTGGTCGTACGGCAGGTCGGCATTCAGCGCGCGGATCACGTAGTCGCGGTAACGATATGGGTTGGCCATCTCGAAGTCATGCTCGTGGCCATGCGTCTCGGCGTACCGCACCAGGTCGAGCCAATGTCGCGCCCAGCGCTCGCCATAGTGCGGCGAGGCAAGCAAACGGTCGACGACTTCTTCATATGCAGCCGGCGATGCGTCGGCCAGGAAGTCGTTGATCTCGGCGGGCGTCGGCGGTAGTCCGATCAGGTCATAGGTCACGCGGCGCAGCAGCGTCGCCTTGTCGCACGGTGGGGCCGGTTTCATACCGGCGGCTTCGAGCCCGGCGAGAATGAACCGATCCACGGGTGTCTTGATCCAGCTTGCGTCCTGAACTTCGGGTGGGTCGACCGCGGCGAGCCGCTGAAAGCACCAGTGCTTTGCACGCGCCTGAAGATCAAACGTCCCGGACACTGCGGCTGTGGTGGGCGCTGAGTCGGCACCCCACGGAGCACCCAACCGCACCCATTCGATCAGCGTGGCAATCTCGTCGACGGGCAACTGCGACTTGGGGGGCATCTGATAGGACTGGCCATAGCGAATCGCATCGACCAGCAGGCTCTCCTCGGGCTTGCCCGGCACGACGGCCGGACCCGTGTCACCCCCCTTGAGTACGGCGGGCCGCGAGTCGAGCCGTAGATTGGCTTTTTGCTTTTGCGGGCCGTGGCACTCGTGACACCGAGCCGCCAACAGCGGGCGCACGTTCTTTTCGAAGAACTCCACGCCCGCGGGGTCGGCCGGCGACGCCGCGGCGGTCTGGGGCTCTTGAGCAACGAGTGGTGTGAGGTTGCCCCCGCCGACCGAGTCCGTCAGCACCAGCGCAATGACCGACAGGAAAGGGAAGAGGCGTGGCATCAATGGTTACCCGCAAAGAAGACGGCGTCGGCAGGTAACTCGAATATAGTAGCAAGCCCGCGCAGCGGCTAGTAGCTCGGCGACGCCCATCCTTGTTGCTAGCCCCCAGCCCAAAGCCCTTAGTCCCTGCTCATAGATACGGCGTCAGCAGCCGTACGACTCCGTCACGCAGCCGAACGGGCACACTGCGGCTGTCGACCTCGGCGAGAGTGAGCTGACGAGCTTCCTGGAGCCTCTGGCGTGTCCACTGGTGCAAACCTTCGGCCAGGTGGCAGTCGTAGCACTCGACGTCGAACTCGAAGTTCAGCCGCAGGCTGCGCGGATCCCAATTGGCTGAGCCGAACAGGGTCCACGCCCGATCGATCAACATCAGCTTCGTGTGATCGAACGGCGGCGGCGTCATCCACACGCGACAGCCGCGTTTCAGTATTTGCCACAACAGCGCCTCGCACGCCCATTTCACCAGAATCTGGTTGTTCGCCTGCGGCAATATGATGTCGACCTCCACGCCGCGCAGCGCCGCGATGTTCAGCGCTGCAATCAGCGGCGCTTCGGGCAGAAAGTACGGCGTGACGATGACGACCGACGATCGAGCACTGGCCAGCGCGCCTTCGAGCGTCAAACGCAGTTTGTCGGTATCCTCGTCGGGGCCGATGGCAATGCCGCGCGCCAGCGCGTCACCTACCGGCTCAAGTTCTGGAAACCAAACGTCGCCCCCCAGCAGCTCGTCGGTGCAGAAGGCCCAGTCCTGAGCAAACACCTCCTGCAACTGCGCTACGACCGGCCCTTCGATCTTGAAGTGATGGTCCTGAATCGGATGCGCCGGCTTCAAACTCAGATCGTGCCCTTCACGAATGTTCATGCCCCCGGCGAATCCGATCCGCCCATCGGCCACGAGAATCTTGCGGTGACTGCGCAGATTGGAATAGGCAAACCAGCGCCGCACGAGCGTCGGCATGAACGTGGCCACCGTGACTCCCGACTTGCGCAGTCGCCCCAGGATGGATGGGAACGAGTAGCGGGCGCCAATGTCGTCGATCAGGACGCGCACCTCGACACCGCGTTTGACGGCCTGGGCCAGCGCGTCGGCAAACAGCACGCCTGCGCGGTCATTGTCGAAGATGTACGTGCTCAGCGAGACCGAGGACTTTGCCGAGGCGATCGCCCGCAGCATCTCTGGATAGGCGCGTTCGCCGCCAACCAGTTGCGTGAGGCGATTGCCGCGCACAAGTGGACGGTGCGTCAGCGTGCCGATCAGTTTGTCCAGCGGCGCCAGGTGCCGTGCCCGAGGGTCAAGGATTTCGGCCAGATCATCGGCGACGGCGACCTGACCCGCCGATGCCGGCGCCGCCAAACGAGGTGCGCCGCGTAGGATCACGGCACGGCGCTGGACGCGGTTGATGCCCAACAAGGCGTACAACGCGGCTCCGACCAATGGAACCATCACGATCACGGCGATCCAGCCGATCGCCGCGCGCGTGTCCTTCTTATACATCACCAGGTGCGCCGAGGCGACCAGCGTCACCACCAACGAGCCAGTGCCCACCAGGTGCGGCCAGAACTCACTCAGTTTGTCGGCGAGGAGCGTGAAGGATTGCATAAGGGCCAGGCGAGCCGACCTATCGACGAAAAAAAACGACCAAACCGCGGAGCAACGATTTTTACCACAACGACACGAACGTCACGAAGGAGCCAGATTAATCACTGCGCCTTCTTCCCTAGTGATCTTCGTGCCTTTGCGGTTTTCCTCGTCCTTGATGAACTACTAACGGATGTCGTAGTCGTAGATGCGGTAGGTCTTGTCGAGCCGGGCGCCAC
>CAZUPX010000017.1:0-10571 GCA_964622155.1 uncultured Planctomycetaceae bacterium
TTGTTGTCGGCCACAACACGACCTTGAGAGTCGAACAGTGTCAGCACGGCGTTGGCCTTCGAGCCGATCGAGCCGGCCGTCATCTCGAACACCAGTTTCTGACCACTGCGAGCGTCGAAGGCAAAGTTGTCGACATCACCCTTGGTGGCCAGCGTGCCCCACACACCAGTTGCCAGGTTCGCCGGATTGGCTTTGGCCAGCGCGTCGTTCGGCTCGGCTTCGACCGCTTGCGCTAAGTCGTCGATGTGCAGCGCGACCTTGCCGCTTTCGCCCGCGGGGCCGGAAACCCAAATTTCGTAGCGTCCCCGCTGCAGATCAGCGGCAGGAGTCACCTCGACTTGTACCTGGTTGGCGCCGTCCACGTTGACAAGCTTTCCGCCGAGCTTTTCGTTGCTGGTTTTGAACGCGCTGACATCGCTCAAGTGCTTGCCCAAGAGGGTCAAGAGCGTGGTCGCTCCCGACTGCACGCCGCGCTGCGAGAGTGAGGCCAGCTCGGGCTTGGGCGGCGGTGGTGGCGGAATCACTTTGCCACTCTCGGCGTCGTAGAACGCCAGGCCGCCATCGAGCCGTCCGACGACGATCGACTTGCCATCTGGACTGATCGCCAGGGCGCCAGCCCAATCTGCCTGCCGTTCGAGCTCGATCTTCTCTATGACAGTCTCGGCGTCCCAGATTTTGACGGTGCGATCCTCGCCCGCCGAGGCTAGTGTCTTGCCATCTGCCGAGTAGACGATCTTGACGATTGCCCCTTCGTGAGCGAAACGCGAGTACACGATCGGGTTGGTGTTTTCCTTGGCGTCGGCGCTGATCTGCCAGACACGAATCCGGTTGTCTACTCCGCCGGCTGCCACGCGTTTGCCGTCGGGACTGAAGGCAACCGCATAGACTTCCTTGAGCGGCTGACCAAACGTGTCCAGCCGCTCGCCAGTGGCAACGTCCCACAGCTTGACGGTGCGATCGCCGCTGGCGCTTGCCAGAATTTTGCCGTCGGGCCGGAACGCCAGGTCGAACACTGCGTCGTTGTGCCCGGTGAGCGTGCGCAGCTCCTTGCCGCTGGCCGTCTCCCACAGCTTGATTTGCTGATCGTAGCTGCTGGTGGCCAGGAGCGTGCCGTCGGAGTTGGTGACCGCGGCGTACAGGCTGTCTTGATGACCCTGAATCATGCGCAGCAGGTTTCCGTCGGCCGCGTTCCACAATCGCACTTCACCAAACACTCCCGGCTCGCCAGCCGCCGCCAACACTGTCGCGCCGTCCTTCGAAAAACTCACTGAATTAATTCGCCCGCGATGCGGACCGAGTTTGCGCAGCAGCGATCGTTCGGGGAGTGAAAGCACTTCGACGGCTCCCAGCCGTGCCACGGCGAGCGACTTGCCGTCGGGTGCGAAGGCCACGGCTGTCACGGCCTCGGTCACGTTACCTGTGGGCTTGATCTTGGGCGTCAAAATCACCGTCGGATCGGGTTCGGCACCTTCTGGCCCCTTGGCCCCTCGATCGATCCAAGCGGCCAGCGCTGCAATCTCGGCGGCCGTCGGCTTTTCGTTGTCCTCGGGGGGCATCGACGGCTTCGCCTTGCCGGTGAGCACCAGAACCAGCCGGCTCTGGTCGCTCTTACCGGGCACAATCACGGCGCCGTTCTCACCGCCGGCCAGCACCGTTGCGTACCGCTCCAGTACTAACTCGCCTTCTTTGTCGTCGGCATTGTGGCAGCCGGTGCAATACTTTTTGAAGATGGGCGCTACTTCGTTGTTGAAGTCCGGCGCGGGGGACGGCTCGGCGGCCACGAGTGGCACCGCGGATGATATTAACAGAACCGCGCTAAGAAGTTGACTACGCATGGGTCGCAACGCGCCTTAGCGCGTGAACAAGAATTCCTTGCTGCTGAGAATGCTCCAGTACAGATCTTCGACCAGCGGCCGACGATCGGCCTCGCTCGCGCCGCCCAACTCCGCGACTAGCTTCGCACGTTCCGAATCGGTTGGATAGCGCGACAGAGCAGCCAGGTAAACCTCTTCGATCATCTGCTCGTTCGTCATGCCGGCGGCCAGCACCTGCTCCAGGCGGTTGCCCTTGGCGGAAAGTTTCTGGTTCACGGTGTCGCCATTCGAAATGTGCAGCACTTGAATCATACTGGGCTCGGCGGTCCGCTCGCATTCGCAAGTGATCACACGAAGCGGTCGGCCAAACGTCCGCAGGAAATAGGAGCTCACGCTCACGTCGGGCAGTTGCAAGGCACGCGTGCCTGCCGCGTAATCGCCAAGGCTGCTGGGCGAGCCGGTGACCTGCGATAGCGCGTCGAGCAACACCTCGGCCATCATCCGTCGTGGATAGTATCGCGAGTAAAATCGCGAGTCGGCGGCGTTGCCCTCGAGCGGTTGACTGCTTCGGGCGTAGGTGGCCGACTTCAAAATCGCGCGCATCAATGCCTTCAGATCGAACTTGTTATCGACCAGGTATTTTGCCGCGGCATCCAGCAGTTGCGCGTTGCTGGCGGGATTGGTGAGCCGCAAATCGTCGACGCTCTCGACCAATCCCACGCCGAAGTAGTTGGCCCACACGCGGTTGCTGATCGCGCGGGCGAAATAGGGGTTTTCTGGCGCCGTCAGCCATTTCGCCAGATGAACGCGCCGGTCGGCTTCGGACTCAAATGGCACGGCTTCGCCATCGAGCGGGCGGGGCGGCAGCGGCTTGAGCGTCCGCGGCTGGACCCACTCGCCCGAAGTTGCCGCGTAGACGATGCGGTTCCCGTCGCCCGTCGCTTCCTTCGATCGCACGCGCGCCATCAGGCTGGCCATGCCGTAGTACTGGTCGTTGGTCCACTTTTCCAGCGGATGGTTATGGCATTTCGCGCAGTTGATCGACATGCCCAGAAAGGCCACCGAGACGGTTTCGGCCAGTTCCGGCGGGTCCTGATGCAGGACGAAAAAGTTCGCGGCGCCGTTTTCGAGCGTGCTGCCGGTAGCCGTCACCAGGTTACGGGCCAAGACATCCCACGGCGTATTGGCGGCCACATTGTTCTTGATCCAATGATAATATGACCACATGGCCGCGGGGCGCAGCTTCTCGCTGTTGACCAGCAACAGGTCGCTCCATTTGTACGTCCAATAGTCGACAAACTCGGGACGTGCCAGTAGCGCGTCGACGAGCTTGTCGCGTTTGTCGCTCGCCGTGTCGGCCAGGAAGGCCCGCGTCTCGTCGACGGTGGGTAACACGCCGATCGTGTCGATAAACGCGCGACGCAAAAACTCGGCGTCAGTGGCCGGCGGAGAGGGCGGCAGATTCAGGTTTTCGAGCTTTGCCAGCACCAACTCGTCGATGAAGTTTCGCCGCTCGGCTTTCGTGAACACGTCTGGCGCAAGCTTATTTTGGTACCCGACGCTGACCGTGGCGATAATGTTCGAGCTGAGATACCAGGCGCGAATGGCCGCCTCGCCGTGTCCGACCACTTGCACCGTGCCGAACCCGTCAACCGTGGCCACGGACTCGTTGTTGGAAGTGAACTTTGCCCAGCGGGTCACGTCTTCGGCGTGCCCGTCGGTGAAATGAGCTCGGACAATGATCTGTTGCCTGGCACCGGGCCTTAGCACCGACGCGGCCGGCAGGATTTCGAGCCGCTCGAGTCTCGGATCGGCGTCTTGCGGCGCGGGCGCACCCCCAGCGATCCACTCCGCAATAACGCGATACTCCGGTGAGTCGACCGTGAACCGCATGCCACCCTTGTGCGGCACCGCGCCCGAGGGCTTCATCAGCACCAGGCTGCGTCCCGGGTCGCTGAGCACGACACGGCGAGCGCGGGCCTGGCGGGTGATGTAGAAGTAATCGGCCAGCGGATCAAACGCGCCCAGCGAGAGCTTAAAACCCTTCTTGCCAGCCAGCGCTCCATGACAAGCGCCGGAATTGCATCCGGACTTGGATAGCACCGACTCGACGTGATTGCGAAAGCTCCAAGCGGTCGGCTTGTCCATGTCGACGACGGTCACTTCGCAGGTGGCCTTGCGATCGCCCGCGGTCGCCGTAATCGTCGCCTTGCCATTGGCTACTGGCGCGGCGCGGCTGTCTTCGATCGTCACGACGGCCGGATCGCTGGATGCGAACGTGACGCCATCGGTGATCTGGCCGGTCGCGTTGTCTCCGGCAAACGTTTCCAAGATTAACGTCTGGCGCGCCGCCGACCCCGCCAGCGTGAACTGTTGCGGAATGAGGCGCACCGCCTCGTCGGCGCGCACGGTGACAGTAAGTCCGATGACCATGACGCAGAAAGTCACTAGATATCGGCTCATCAAGGTATGACGTTCGGTAGGCGAGATTGAGCGCGGTCGGTCGCTTAGGCAGCGACGCGGTGCACACTAAAACAACTCATGAATCTCGTGCTTGCCTGTGTCCACCAATGGGAACGGACGCCCCTGCGGGCCGGGGAGCTTCGTTTCCAGGTCCAGTCCCAGGCTGTGGTAGACCGTGGCGACAACTTCGGACGGGTCGACGGGGCGCTCGGCGGGCACTCCGCCGATGCGATCGCTGCGGCCAACCACGCGGCCCCCTTTCACGCCGCCGCCGGCAAAGTAAACGGTCCAACACTGCGGCCAGTGATCGCGACCACCGGCTGGGTTGACGCGCGGCGTGCGGCCGAACTCGGCCAGGTTGCAGACCAGTGTGTTTTCCAACATGCCGCGCTGACTGAGATCCTCCAGCAGTGCCGTGTAGGCCTGGTCGTACATCGGCGCCACGATGTTTTTCATGCCCTCGATCGACGTAAAAGGATTCGATCCGTGGATGTCCCAAGTGATTTCATTGAACACCGTGAGGAACGTATTGACGGTCACGAATCGCACGCCCGCGGTGATCAACCGTCGAGCCAGCAAGCAGCACTGACCAAAGCGGTTCATACCGTAGCGCTCGCGGACCTCGGTCGGCTCCTTCGACAGGTCGAAGGCGGCCAGGGCCTGCGGGCTGGTCATCATGCGGAACGCGGCCTCGAAGTTGTTGTCCAACAGCTTGGCGCTGTCGCTGGCGGTGAAGTTGGTGACCGTTTCGTCGACGATCGTGCGGAGCTTGCGGCGGCGTTCGAGCCGCGCCTCGCCAATCTCCGGAGGCGGCAGCAGGTCGGGAACCTTGAAGTTCGGCTTCGAAGGGTCGGCCATGAGCGTGAACGGGTCGTACGCCTTTCCCAGAAATCCTGCCTCTTGTCCGTGAGGCAGGTTGCCGCCGGTAGGGCCCATCGGCTCCGGCAGGACGACATGCGGGGGCAGGTCGGTGCGGCGACCCTTCAAGTAGGCCAGGGCGCAGCCGGCATGGGGCGTGACAATGCCGCCGGTGAACAGCCGGCCGGTCTGCATCATCTGGTGTCCCGTGTCGTGCACGGCGGCGGCGGTGTGGTAGCAGCTACGCACCAGCGAGAATTTGTCGGCGTGCTTGGCATGCAGGGGGAGAATCTCAGAGATTTCGATGCCCGGCACGTTGGTCTTGATCGGCTTGAACGGCCCGCGAATCTCCACCGGAGCGTCGGGCTTCATGTCGAACAGGTCGAGCTGACTGGGAGCACCCAGGTTGAAGATCATGATCACCGAGCGTTCGTCGCGCCCCTTGGCCACAGCCCCTTGAGCCTGTGCGGCCAGTAGCTGCGGCAGCGACAACCCGATGGCTCCCAAGGTGCCGACTTGCAGAAAGTCGCGACGCGTAAGCCCGTCGCACGTATGTGCTTGCCCGCGAGATGTGAGATGGAGCATGGCTGGGAGCGCGCCTCCGTGGGGTGGGGATGGAACGCACAAGCGCACGTGTGAAGCTATCACACGCGAGGCGCAAATTCAAGATGCCGTGGTGGTTAAGGGGGCGCGAACCCCGGACGGCATGGCCAAGAACTCTACCCGTTTGCCGAATACGTATCCCCCAAAATGATTGACTCGCTCCTCCTGAGACACCAGACTCGGTGCGCCTGCTGTTGTCCACGGCCTCGTTTTGCGGGCGCGATAGACGGCCCTGCAGGATTGGAGAATGCTAATGAATCCGAAATGTCTGCTCGCTGTGGCGCTTCTTGGCAGCGCGTTCTCACGTGATTCGGCCGCAGCCCCGTTCTACTGGACCGATCCGGGCAGCTTTGCGATTGGTGCCGACCTAATCAGGCGCGCCAACTCGGACGGTTCCGGAATGCAAACAATCGTCTCTGGGTTAGAGGAACCTCGTGGAATGGCGCTGGACCTCGGTAATGGGAAACTGTACTGGGCTGATCTGGGCGCTCGCGCAATTAGCCGAACCAACCTGGACGGGACCGGGCTGGAGACATTTGCGACTGCACATGATGGCGCAGGCGATGTGGCGATAGACGCGCTCCACGGCAAGGTTTACTGGACTGACTCGGATGTTCAGCAAATCCATATCGGCGGGCATAGTGGCCAAATCTGGCGCGCGGACATGGATGGCTCCAATTTGCAAAACGTCGCAGGTGGCATGGTGCAACCGGGAGCGGTTGACGTCGACGCAGTACACGGCAAGGTCTATTGGACAGAACTTGAACAGAAAAACGACGGTATCGGGAGCATCCAGCGCTCCAATCTTGATGGCACCGACCGTGAGACTTTGCTCACCGGCGTCGACGAGTCAACTGGTTTGGCAATTGACGCAATCCAAGGAAAAATGTACTGGACAGAGGCGACGACTCATCGAATCCAAAGCGCAAATCTCGACGGAACTAGCGTGACGGACGTGCTCACGGGAATAGTCGAACCAACGCAGATCGACCTCAATTTGTCCGAAGGAAAAATATACTGGACGACTGGCGGAGGCCCAGGCGTCAACGCAATTCTGCGGGCCAATCTAGATGGTTCCGGCGTGGAAACGCTCGTCTCAGGCGTTGGAGCCCCATTCGGAATCGCGGTGACGCCAGAGCCGAGCAGCGTCGTGCTCGCTGCCTTGGGTCTCGTCGGTTTGGTTGCCTGGTTTCGGCGGCAATTACGCCCTGCAAATTAGGCGGCCGCCGATTGCCTGTCGCACGAGATGCGCATCTCTGGCTTTGCGTGCTCGGTGCGCTTAGAATCGGTCCCGACGATCGAGCCGAAGGCCGAACGACTTGGAGCGTGGTTTCGGGTATTCTGTCGGCGGCTTCCAAACGGAGATGCTAATGCAACGTTTGCAAATCGCGATTGCTGCTTCTTGGGCCGTCTTGTTGACGACGCGCGTGCTCTCAGCCGCCACGACGACCCTGGATTTCAATGCGCCAGTGCCAGGCACGCTCAATGACACCAACGGGTTGGGCACCGGATTCACGCATCGACTGCCGGGCACGGGCAGCGCACTTCCCGGCAACGACCCAAACATGGATTTGCTGGCAGACCCTGGTCGCCTTACGATTCGTTCGGCCAGTGCGGATACCGTGTCTACGTCGGCCTATCCCATCATGGAGACTTTTGGTCTTAGGCTCCCAAGTGTCGGAACGAGTGATTTGTCGGTATCTGCGTTGGTTCGAAACGTGGACCTCACTACCAGCCAGCTGAACTTGTATGTCGGCAGCGATAGCGACAACTATGTTCGAGCGGGATTTCATCCCTACTTCTCCACCGAGCAATCTGTGCTGGTGTACGGAATGGTCAATGCAGTTCAAATCGACTATTTTTCTCAGGCAGCTGTGGGCGTGCTTCACGGCGATGATGCCGTTCTGACGTTTTCTCGAACAAGCGGACTTTGGCAACTTTCGTGGGACAATCTGACGCATCCAGCCTCGTCAGGTGTTTCACCGCTCCTTTCAATCGCATCGCCCGACATCAACTCATATCAGGACTTGTACGTAGGCATCTACTTCAACACGCCCACCAATCGTACCCCAAGCACAGAACTCGCCTATATCGACTCCTTCTCCGTGAACATCATCCCCGAGCCAAGCGCCGTCGTCCTGGCTACGTTGGGTCTCGTCGCCTTGACTGCTTTGGGATGGCGACGGCGTAATCGGCGAGAGCCAGCTCACCTATCCACACTTTGCGCGCGACGCGGGCTGCAGACTGCAACGCGGCCATCCCGGAAACGCTTGGGACGACTGCCTCTTTAGACGGCCCCGACGACTGCTCGTTGCACCAGTCCACCGTCGATCATCCGGTCGATGCCACGGTTTGTTGGCAGCTGTGGTATGATTCTCTAAGTAGGCAACGGGAATGAACTTGACGCTGCATTTGACGGAAGAAACCGAAACCAAGCTCAGACAAGAGGCCGCCCTCCGTGGCAAGAGCGTGGAGATGCTCGCGCTTGAAGTGATCCAGGACAAGCTGGCCCACCATGATGAGTCATCACGGAGCTTGCCCTATGAAGCCTGGAAGTCGCAATTCGACGAATTGATTTCGTCGATGCCGCAAGGTAATCCAAACGCCGATCTTAGCCGCGAAAGTATCTATGAAGGTCGCGGTGAATGAGGGTCCTCATTGACACGAATGCGTTGGTTAGCCGCCTATTGTCGCGGTCATTTTGCACTACGAGGGCAGGCCGAACTTTGGAACTGCTTCCGCCCGCAAAAGGGAAGTCAACGAGCACGACCTCTCCGCGCGCGACGTTCATAGCGTCCGCCGCGGGTCCAGATCGTCATAGATATCTTCCGCCGGATCATCCCAGCCGGCCGCGCGGGCCGCGGCATCCATCAAGGGGTACGCCGCGCGGATGTCCGTTTCATCGGCGTCTAGGGTGTCCAAGATATCGCGGAAGCGTTCGTAGAGATCGGCGCGCAGAAGGACATAGGCCACGTTCGCTTGAGGATCGACAAGCTGGACCGCTGTCGGAGAATCCGCGTGCGCCAGGGCTTCTCGTTGTTCGGGAGTGAGCTTGAGGATCATGCTCAAATTGTAGCATGAACGGCCAGCGTGTTTCGACATTACCTCTCGCTTCCGCTGCACGGTACAGTCTATTGAAACGCCGGCAGCGAACCCTCAGCCGGTTTCACGGCCGTTGCACCCGGTCGTGGAACGCGGCCCAAGAGGACGGCGTTGCCGGGACGGAGGAAGCGGCGCTGCGTGTCGACCACCATGACGTCCAGCGGAAGATTCGAGCGTAGCGTCTCGTACTGCTCGAGAGTCGTCAAAAGAAAGGCGCTGCCCGGGTGAGCGTTGAAAAACGTCTCGACGTCGTCGGCCGCGCCGAGCTGCGCGATTGCTCGTCCAGTGTAGAACACGAAACTTGGGCGAAAATAGTGGAACGAGCCGATGGCCGGCACTTCGCCCGGCAATGTGGACACCTCGATCGAGCGGGCGAATTGCGGCGTGTCGCGGTAGCGGGCGACATACTGCGCGCCCCAGCCAAACATGGCGACAGCCAACACGACTGACACCGTGGCCAAGGTCGACACGGCGGCGCGTACGCGGCCGCGCTCGCTAAAGAAGCATCCAACCGCCGCGCCGATCAGCGGAAAGATACCAACGGCGCCCAACAGCCAATCGTTGGCCAGTAGCACGTGGGCCGCAATCGGCAGCCCAATCGCAAGGCCCAAGCCAGCCAGCGCCACAGTGGCCCACACGGCACGCGACCACGCTCGCGTGACGGTCGCCGGCTCGCGCAGCCAGCGATCAACCAGCGTGCCGGTGGCCAGCGCGAGGGCAGGGTACGCGGGCACGATGTAGCTGGGCAACTTGGTGCCGGCCAACGAGAAGAAACCCACCCATACGACCACCCACGAGCCAATCAACACGTATCCCGGCCGCCACGGGCCGCGGTGGCGAAACTGGCGCGTGATGTCGAGCAGCGTCGGCCCAAGGAGGACCGACCACGGGAAGAAGCCGGCCGCCATGGCAATCAGATAATAGAAGATCGGCCCGCGATGGTTCTCCATCGGATTGAGAAAACGGCCCAGGTTGTGGACGCCAAAAAAGCCTGCCAGAAACTCACCATCAGTTCGCATTCCAACGGCGGCGTACCACGGCCCGGCAACCGCCAACACGACGGCCAGCGCGGTCAACGGCCGCATGCTCCAGACGGTCGCCAGGAAGTGCCGCGGAGCAAAAAAACTGGCAATTGTGTGCAACAAGCTTCGCAATCGACCGCGCCAGCCGGCTTCGAACACCACGGTACTTGGAGCGGCGCGCATCACCAATAGGAACAGGCCAATCACGGCTGTCGGTAGCACAACGCCGATCGGTCCCTTGGTGAGAACACCGAGGCCCATCGCCGCGTAGCTCATCGCGTAGGTCAGCCACGAGGGTTCAAATGCGGTCTGCCCGACCCAGGGCGCGTTGCGCTCGTTGGCGTCTGTCGAGACAGCGCGGGCCTTGGCCGTGCCGGATACAAAGGCGAGCACGGCCAGGATCGAGAAGAACACGAGAAGCGAATCGGGGGTGGCTGCACGGGCAATGACGTCGAAATTCAAGTTGCTGGCCAGGATCAGGCCCGACCAGAATCCTACGCTTGGTGAGAACATCAGACGGCCCAGGCGATAGGTCAGCAGCACGCTGCCAATGCCGAACACGGCCGAGAAGAATCGCGCGGCAAATTCGGTCGTGCCGAACATTGCATAGGCCCCCTCCATCAGCCAGTACATCAATGGGGGCTTGTGAACGAACACTTCGCCGTTGAAATACGGTACGACGTGGTCGCCACGCTCGAGCATCTCGCGC
>CAZUPX010000018.1:0-2347 GCA_964622155.1 uncultured Planctomycetaceae bacterium
CCGGCCGGAAGACGCGTTCGATCCGCTCGGTAACGCGCAGTTTCATGTTCTCGTACGAGGCATCGTCATCGGGCTTCTGGAAGCCGAAGGCGGTTTCGTTCTTGATCGCCTCTGCGCCGGCGTTGGTCGTCATGATCACGATCGTGTTCTTGAAGTCGACGTTGCGACCGAAGCTATCGGTCAAGCGGCCTTCTTCCATCACCTGCAACAGCATGTTAAACACGTCGGGATGGGCCTTCTCGATTTCGTCCAAGAGCACAACCGCGTACGGCCGGCGGCGAATCTTTTCGGTCAACTGGCCCCCTTCTTCGAAGCCGACGTAGCCCGGCGGCGCGCCGATCAAGCGGCTGACGTTGTGCTTCTCCATGTATTCGCTCATGTCGATCTGGATCAGCGCATCGTCGTCGCCGAACATGAACTCGGCCAGTGCTTTTGCCAGCAGCGTTTTGCCGACGCCGGTGGGGCCGGCAAAGATGAAGCAGCCGGTTGGCCGCTTCGGATCCTTGAGCCCGCTGCGGCTGCGGCGCACGGCCTTCGAGATCGACTTGATCGCCTCTTCCTGGCTGATGACTCGCTTGTGCAGGTCCGCTTCCATCTGCATCAGGCGCATGCTGTCTTCAGTGGTCATCCGCGTCAAAGGGATGCCGGTCATCTTGGAAACGACCTCGGCAATGACTTCCTCGTCGACGACGCCGTCGGTCTCGCGCGATTTTTCGCGCCAGTCGCGTGTGATCGACATCTTCTTTTTCTTGAGTTTGTCGGCCTGGTCGCGCAGTGCCGCCGCCTTCTCAAAATCCTGGTTCGCGACTGCCTCTTCTTTATCCTTGTTGAGGGTCTCAACCTCGGTATCGATTTCCTTCAAGTCGGGCGGTTTGGTCATGGCCTTCAGCCGCACACGGGCGCCGGCTTCATCGATCACGTCGATCGCCTGGGCCGGCAGGCAACGACCGGTGATGTAACGGCTCGACAGCTCGACCGCGGCCGCCAGGGCGTCGTCGGTAATTTGCACGCGGTGGTGCTGTTCGTAGCGATCGCGCAGTCCCTTTAAGATCTCGACTGTCTCGCTCTTGGTCGAAGGCTCGACCATCACCACCTGGAAGCGGCGATCCAGCGCGCTGTCCTTCTCGATGTACTTGCGATACTCGTCGAGCGTCGTGGCGCCGATGCACTGGATTTCTCCTCGGGCCAGGGCCGGCTTGAGCACGTTCGACGCGTCGATCGCGCCCTCGGCTCCACCCGCTCCGACCAGCGTGTGAAGCTCATCGATGAACAGGATCGTGTTTTTTGCGCGGCGGACCTCGTTCATCACCGCCTTGATCCGCTCCTCGAACTGACCGCGGTATTTCGTACCGGCCACCATCATGGCCAGGTCCAGGACCACGATCCGCCGGTCGGTGAGCAGCTCGGGAACGTTTCCCTCGATGACTCGCTGGGCGAAGCCCTCCACGATTGCCGTCTTACCCACACCCGCCTCGCCCAGAAGAACGGGATTGTTTTTCGTGCGGCGGCTGAGGATTTGAATGGCCCGCTCAATTTCCTTTTCGCGGCCGATCACCGGGTCGAGCTTGCCCTGGCGGGCCAATTCGGTAAGGTCGCGGCCGAAACTATCGAGCGCCGGCGTCTTGGACTTACTGCTCTTGGGCGATTCACCACCCCCAGTGCCGCCACGCTCGCCGGCTGACCGCTCGGTACCCTCGCCCCCCTCCAGGCCATGACCCAACAGGTTGAGTACCTCCTCCCGGACTTCTTCCAGCTTCAGCCCCAGGTTCATCAGCACCTGAGCCGCCACGCCTTCTTGCTCGCGCAACAGACCTAGCAGGATGTGCTCTGTGCCGACGTAGTTGTGGTTGAGGTTGCGGGCTTCTTCCATCGAGTATTCGATGACCTTCTTGGCCCGCGGCGTTTGCGGCAGCTTGCCCATGGTGACCATATCGGGGCCGCTCTGCACAAGCTTCTCGACCTCGAGGCGGATTTTCCGCAGGTCGACGTCCAGATTCTTCAGGACGTTAGCCGCGACACCGCTGCCCTCCTTGATCAAGCCCAACAGGACGTGTTCGGTGCCGATGTATTCGTGATTGAAGCGCTGAGCTTCCTGGTTGGCCAACTGCATGACCTTGCGGGCCCGATCGGTGAATCGCTCGTACATGGTGCTCTCCGTTAGGACGGCCTGGAGTCCGGCTTTGTCGTTATCCGCGCCCCGCTGCCGCCACGATTCAATAATGCGCTCGTCTTTGTGTCAGTCTTCGCGGTGCGATCAAACTTTTTGGTTATTGTCCGAAAAAGTTCACATGCCCCGTCGTGCGCCCGCTCAGGCCGCCCGGCGGGACTCAATATGGAGACTCGCTGG
>CAZUPX010000019.1:0-8518 GCA_964622155.1 uncultured Planctomycetaceae bacterium
CCGCCGAGGGCAAGCCGGTCGAAAAGAAATCGGATCAGCCTGCCGCCGAAAAGCCCGCCGATCAACCGCCCAAGGAGAATCCCGGTGCCGCCATCGCCCGAAGTCTTGCGGCGCGAGGCTTTTTGCCCAAGACCAAGACTGACGCGGCGATTGCCGACGCCAACAAACCGGCCGCGGCGCCCGGCGTGAAAGTCTCGCTCTGTGATCCGCTGGCGGCCGGCTCGGACGAGCTGAAAACCCAAACGACCGGAAGTCTGGCCAACCGACTGTCGCGCGCCGGGCTGGCCAAGAGCGAGGCGGAGCTCTTGGCGACGCACTACACGGCGTTGTTGTTCGAGGGCGACGGCGTGATCGTGGCCTGTCGCCTGGACGCCGGGGCAATCGACGAGAAACTGCCGCTGTCGATCTTTCCCGAGCCATCGAAAGTCGTGCGCGTGCCAATGGTCGTGATGCGCAATGCCGATCCGCAATTGGGTGGACAAGTCGAAGCACTTGTGGCCCAATTGGGCGATCCGAAATACAAAGTCCGTGAAGCCGCCCAGCAGCGGCTGATCGAGCTGGGCCCGCTGGCGTTTCCGGCTCTCAACAAGGCGCTCAACCATGCCGATCTTGAGGTCGTGATCCGAGCGGAGAAAGTCCTGCTGCATCACAATCAACAGGCGGCCGGACGGCAAGGGGCGACGAACGCACAGCCAGCCGCGGTCAATGGGAACTTGCAGATTGCGCCAGCCGTGCCGCCACCCGCCGCTCCTCCGGCTCCCGCGGCTGCCAAATAATTGCGGTCGGGCAGTCCGCCAGCGGATATAATGTCGTCGCGCTCAATGTCTCCGCCGGATGCCCGATGCCCATTAGCTCACTTCCGCCGTTTCGACCGCACCCGCTGCTACGCAGCCCGCACGCGCAGACGTTGGCCGGGGCATTTCTGCCCTCGCCGCGCTATCGCTACCGAGCGCGGCAACATCGCGTCGCCCTCGATGAGGGAGACGAGCTGCTGCTGCACGATGATCGGCCGCATTCCTGGCAGCCGGGAGATCGCACCGCGCTGTTGATCCACGGCCTGGCCGGCTGCCATGAAAGCGGCTACATGCGGCGAATCGCCCACAAGCTTAACGCTGCCGGCGTGCGCACATTTCGGATGGACCTGCGGGGCTGCGGCGCGGGCGTGGCCCTGGCCCGGTTGCCATATCACAGCGGCCGTTCGGCCGACGCCGCCGCGGCGCTGGAGGCGGTTGCGCGCATTGCGCCTCAGTCACCCACCACGCTTGTCGGGTTTTCACTGGGGGCGAATATCGCGCTCAAGCTGGTAGGCGAGTTGGGTGAGCACCGCTGTGCGCGGCTCGACAGTGTCATGGCGGTCTGCCCGCCGATCGACCTGGCGGCCTGTTCGCGGCAGATCAGCCTGGCGGCCAATCGGATGTACGACCGTTACTTTGTCGGCTTGTTGTGGCGGCAATTGCACGCACGTCGACGGGCCGTCCGCGCCGCTGCCATGGTGCGATTTTCGCGGCGGCCGCGCACGCTGTGGGAATTCGATAACACGTTTACGGCTGTCGTCTGCGGATTTGGCACGGCCGACAACTACTACGAACAGGCCAGCTCGCAACGCTGGGTCGAGAAGATCCGGCTGCCCACGTTGGTGCTCGCCTCGCGCGACGACCCGATGATTCCGCCGCAGGCGCTCGAACGGGTCAACGCGCCTGCAAACGTAGACATTCGACTGGCCGATCACGGCGGCCATCTAGGCTTCGTCGGCCGAGGGAGAGTCGATCCCGATCGGCGCTGGATGGATTGGCGCGTCGTCGAGTGGGTGACCGCTCAGGCGGCAGGCCGTAGGCTGGAGACGATACGCGACGTCCAGGCGGCGGAGATTGAGATGGTTGCCAGTCCGAATGGTCGCCCTCGTGTTTTTCAACCCTCAGCTTCCAGCCAGCGGCCCCCGGCGTAGCATCCCATGCAGCCTTCCAGCTTTCACTTCCTGCCACCGTTTTTCTTACTGCTGCTGCTGTTGGTCGGCGTTGTGATCGCCGTGCTGCAGGTCGGCATCTTGGGCTACGCCTATGAGAAGATCGGCATCAGCCGCGGCGCGGCCTACGCGATTCTGCTGGCATCGCTGTTGGGCTCGGGCGTGAATATCCCTGTGGCCGAGCTGCCGGGCGAGCAAACCGTGGCAACGAGGGTCGTTGTCGATCCCTGGTTTGGCACGCGGCACCTGGTTCCCGTGGTCAAGAAATGGCCCGACACGGTCGTGGCAGTCAACCTGGGGGGCGCCATCATTCCAACCGTGCTGTCGATCTACCTGATCGTGAAGAACCAGATCTATTTGCGGGCGGCGCTTGGCATCTTCGCGGTCACGGCAGTCGTTCACGCGATTGCTCAGCCGGTGCCGCAGATGGGAATCGCCGTGCCGATCTTCATTCCTCCGATTGCTTCGGCTCTGGTCGCGGTGCTGCTGTCACGCGATCACGCGGCTCCACTGGCATACGTCTCGGGCTGTTTAGGAACGCTGATCGGAGCCGATCTGCTCAATTTCAACATGTTGGGCGCGCTGGGAGCGTCGGTGGCGTCGATCGGCGGGGCGGGCACATTCGATGGCGTGTTTCTGACTGGCATCCTGGCGGTGCTCTTGGCAGGCAGCCCGCGCGTTTCAAGCGATAGTCGTTCAAACGACGTCAATCCGCCCTACGATCCGGCGCCACTGCGGGATTATTAGTGCCGGCTATCCGCGTCGCCAGCGTTGTCATTTGGAAAAATTGCCCTAATGCGTCCGGGTCGCTATGCTCCACGTAGATATCAGGCCCCGTCGAGCAGCCCTTGGAACAGGTTGCCTCGCGGATTCCAACAACCGCTGACGCACCGGGTAAGTGGGCGCGTCACGATAGGTTCACCAGAGAGGAGGCCCTGCCGTGTTGTCACATCGCATTGAGCGGTCGTATCCATCAATTCCGTTAGTGTTGTTGCTCGTTGTTGCGGCGCAGGGCGCACCGCCGGATGGACCTCTGCTGCAAACTGTAGAGCAGCAATACCGTTTGATTGCCGAGAAGGTGCGCGCCGAAGTGGACAACGAAGTCCGTCAGGCCCGCGCACAAATGGCAGGCGACCCTGCGGGCGTTGAACAGAATCTGAAGCTTCTCTTGGAGCGCGTGCTGAGAACGCCGCAACTGAGTGCCGAGCTGCGAGCGACCCTTCGCGGCCAGTTGGAGTCGGCGGTGCGCGAGGCCAATCGCCGCTCGGCGATCAAGGATGTCAGCGATCGCCAGATCGCCGCGGCACGAGCGGCCTCGGCCGATCGGCGGCGCGTTGCCGACTCGATGGAGCGCGGGCAAGAGCGTGCCCGGCAATTGATCGAACGGTTTGGGTCGCTGATGGACGAAGGCCGTTACGCCGAGTCGGAGGCGATGGCTACCGGGTCCATGCAAGACCTCGCTGCGGACCTCCCCGTCGCGGCAACCGCTGCGCTGCTCGCGCGACAGCGAGGGGCCGCGGTGGCCAACCTGGCGCAGCGTAACGCTCGCCAGATGAAAGTCGTCGCCACGCTTGCGCCAGTCGAGGCAGCGCTCGTGCCGAGTCCCGACGACGAGCCGTTTGTATATCCCGCCGCCGGCGTTTGGCAGGAGTTGACATTGCGGCGCACGAATCGCTATCGGGCGGACCTCAGCAGTCGAAGCCCCGCCGAGGCCAAGATCGAGCGAGAACTGGCCGAACCGACGACGTTGGACTTCACCGAAACTCCGCTGGCAGGCGTGGTCGAGTACCTCAAGGACCTGCACGGCATCGAGATCCAGCTTGACACCCGTGCGCTCGAGGAGGTCGGCGTCCTGGCCGAGACGCCCGTGACGGCAACGATCAACGGAGTATCGCTGCGCTCTGCCCTAAGACTCCTGTTGCGCCGGATGGATCTAACCTACGTGGTCAAGGACGAGGCGATCGTGGTGACCACCACCGAGCAGGCCGCCCATGAGCTGGTGACACGGGCCTATCCGGTGGCGGACCTACCTGGTCGTGCCGATCGTCAGCAGAACGTTGGGGCAAGGGCAGGGCGTTTTCGGCAACAATCCCAGCGGCACCAATAGCCGTGGAATTCAACCGGGGAACAACTTCGGACCCGGCGCAGTACCCGGCGGGGGACCACAGGGCGCCGTGCCCGGAGGTCCGCCGGGAGGGCTGAACTGATCGGCGTTTAGCGGTCGCGGCCGTATCCACCGCCGCCACCGCGATCTTCTCGCGGCCGGGCTTCGTTAACGGCCAGCGGTCGGCCGTCATGTTCCTGTTCGTTCAGACCAGCAATCGCCGCCTGCGCTTCGGCGTCGGTGCCCATCTCAACGAAACCAAACCCCTTGCTTCGCCCTGTGTCGCGGTCCTGGATGACCTGCGCGCTTTGCACGGTGCCATACGGTGCGAAGAGATTTTCCAGATCCGAGCTACTGACCGAGTACTTCAGATTTCCGACATACAACTTCGTGCCCACGGAACTCGCTCCTGTACGTGCGCAAAGTGCGACCCACTTTTGCTTTCAGGGTCGGCGGTGGAAAGGGGCCTACCTGTTGGCCCAGCAGATGGAAGGGCGATGAGGCGACTTGGATTCAGAATGAAACACGGTCGTAGACTCGCTCGACGGTCCAGCCGCGCCAAGTATACCAAGTTTTCTTGCTTCGGCTAGCCGGCTGACGCCCCGGTAGTGTCCTAACAGTGAGTTGGTCGAGGCGTCCCGCTAGTTGGCGTGCTTGCGATGCAATTCCGGGAACTCATCTTCCCAGCCGGTCAAAGGCGTGACGGTTCGCGTAATCAAGTCAATCAATTCGGCCTCACTCAGGCGCGGAGGAAAGAGCCATTGAATCACTGGCGGTATAGCCGGCGACAATACGGCGCACACCGTCACCACCACGAACAGCGTCCGCAGCGACCAGCGGAACCAGGGGCGCTTAGGGGCGGGGGTCATAGGGGACGCCTTTAAGGCTAGCTGCTGGCAATGCGGACATGTGAAGCGAAGTCCGAAGGAGCGCATCTTCACGAGTTGGCCACAATTGGGGCCCGGGCGACCTTGCCCCTTCAGATTCCAAATGATTCCTTCAATGACGTAGGCCAAGCCAAGCACGCCGCCAATGCAAGCCCCGGCGTACCGGAGAGGCGAATCTTCCGGATTGCTCCGCAGCAACCATAAGCCGATGCCCACGGCCACTGGAATTGCTGCCAGCTTCCACTTGCGGAATTGCTCCCAGCGACTTGGACCCTGCGGTGTCTCGTCTTCGCTCATGCCGGAAGTATAGCAGGGGACGAATGCCAAAATGAAAGCCGGGCGCACCAGCGGGTCGGTATCGCGCGAGAAGGTGACGGCCTAGATTTCGGGGCTGGGCATCAAGACCATTTTTCGCTCGTTGGCGCTCTTGGCCAAATCGTTCAGAGCGGCCCTGGCTTTCTCGCTAGACGCCGACCCACGGAATGGTAGAAAAATCGCTGAAAGCTTGATGCCTAGATGATCGACGTGGATGTAATTTGGCAGGTCTTCAAGAATGCCAGCAATGCCCTTTATTCGGCAACCCACGGGTTCATTGGTGGCAAGCGACCTGTAAAGAGTGACGTGCTCGGTTAGCCGTTCCGAATAGTCTGGGTCGCCTTCCAAATAGACGGTCAGCGCATCCGCTTCATGGCTAAGAACACAATACGGAACGAACTTCTTGGTCGGCGGGTCTGCCTTTAGCGCTTGAATTAGCTCTGATCTCGTCGCCATATCAATTTACCCTCCACACCCAGGGGAGTATTGATATCTCCATCGGCATGCGGTCTCCAATTCCACTCGTCGATTGTGCCATCGGGCAGCACGAAGACCAGAAAAACCATCCCAGGCGGCGGGGGGACACTGATGATTGGGGATAGCTTGTGATAGTCTTCCCTCGGCTGACCGACGTACACATAGCAGTCCTGCATCCCCTCGCGGTTCCACCCTCCGTAGAGCGCCACGGTGCTTTCCACCACATCCCCGATCAGCACTATCCGGGCATGGGCCTTCTCGTGTCCATGGTTGCAAATATGGCGATACCGCTCGTGGGAAACGCCTATTTCCCATGTCGCCGAGACGTTAGTTGGGTCTATTGCCGAAAACGAATACTTCCAGCGTCCCATACCACATCCAATCAAATAGTAGGTTGTCTAACTTAGGACTGTCAATGCGGTTAAACCGGAATTTGACCCCAGCACCAGCCGAATTGCATCCCCTCCATCGGGTGTCTATATGCCCGATGCGGACCTTAATACTCTCCTATTATATTCTTGTATCATAATAGGAAACATTATACAATGATTCCTATTATGACCAATTGGAGATCAAGTTATGAAAGTAATGTTCGACTTGAAGGCGGGGCGGATCGCAATCGAAGGTGACGGCCCCGAGCTTCTGAAAGTCCTCGAAGTTGCTCGTGAAATCGCGCCAAGAGTGACGCAAATTCAAATCACTGCCGACACAGGTGACCTTGAGAAGCCGACCGAAGACTTCGAGCGACCGGCAAATGATGTCAGGTCTCAATCGCGACAAACAATGCGACAGTTCGCTCGGTCGCTCGCATTGGATAACGTCGCAGAGAGAATCGCCGCTCTGGCTTACTACAGCCAGACAGTCGAGGGAAGGCAGGCATTCTCTCCCAAGGAAATGGATGGCTGGTTCACAATGTGTGGCTTTCAAAAGCCTGGGCAGATGCCCGTAGCCCTATATGACACGAAGCGAAAGTATGGATACACAGACAATGTGAGCCGTGGGAACTGGAAAATCTCGAACCAAGGCGAGAATCTGATTATTCGCAAGATTGAAGAGCGCGATCAGCAGCAGACGTAAAAGCACGCGGGCCGACTCGATTTGTATACGAGTCGGCCCGCACCACCATCATCTACACGCCCTCGGAAATGGTCGGAACCAAGCGGACGGGGATTAGGGGCATACACGGCCGCGAGGCTCGCACGATATGCACTTCGCATGTCGAAAGGCTGAATGGCACCCAGCGGGTTTTCTTGAAGCGGCTCAATCGGCTGACGCTGTGCTTCTCCAAGAAACTGCGCAATCTCGAATGTGCCTTCGCCATGTTCGCCGCGTACTACAACTATTGCTGGCAGACTCGCAAGCCGGGCAAGTCGGGTTCCAAGCGACCAACCGCCGCTATGATGAACGGACTGGCCGGGCACGTTTGGAGTTTTGACGAGCTATTCGAGGTGGTCACGAATCGACCAACTCAGTCCTAGGACACTACCGACGCCCCGAGCCGCTTGCGGGCCGTGCGTGCCGCCGGGTATCGTAGAACCATGAGCAGTGAGCCCAAACCGCTGGTCGGCGTCCTGATGGGCAGTAAGTCCGACTGGGAAACGATGTTGCACGCCGACGAGATGCTCACCCGCCTGGGTGTGCCGCACGACTGCCGTGTGCTATCGGCGCATCGCGTGCCAGATGCCCTGCGCGAGTACGTGGGATCGGCCGAGTCGCGGGGCATGGAGGTGCTGATTGCCGGAGCAGGCGGCGCGGCGCATCTGCCCGGCGTCGTGGCGTCGATGACCGTGCTACCGGTGCTCGGCGTGCCGATCCAAAGCCAGTCGTTGCTGGGGCTCGACTCGCTGTTGTGGATCGTGCAAATGCCGGCTGGCATCCCGGTGGCCACGCTGGCCATCGGCAAGGCAGGTGCGATCAACGCGGCCTTACTGGCCGTCGCCATCCTGGGCGGCAGCCGTCCCGAGCTGCGACAGAAGCTGCACGACTATCGGGCCGCCGAGCGCGAAAAACTGCTCAAGGACACACGGCCAGCCTGAACTGGACGTCGCTGGAGAGCGGCATGATCCTCGACGACCTGCAGAACGCCGCTCGCTATCACGCTCTGCACCCGTTATTTGCCGCGGCATTCAAGTTCCTCAGCGACTCCAAACTGTCTTCCCTCGACAGCGGCCGGCACGAGCTGCAGGGTGACAGCCTGTTCGCCTTGATCAATCGCGACCCGGGCCGTGGCCGCGAGGGGGCCCGGCTGGAGGCACACCGGCGATATATCGACATTCAAATGCTCGTCGAAGGACGCGAGGAGATCGGCTGGCGCGCCGTGCAGCAATGCCGGCAACTGACCGAGCCGTATGACGAGTCGCGCGACATCATGTTCTTCGGCGATCAGCCACACACCTGGATCGACCTGCCAGTGGGCAAGTTCATGATCTTCTATCCCGAAGACGCGCACGCCCCGCTGGCCGCGCGGGGCGAGAATGTCAAGGCGGTCATCAAGGTGGCGGTGTAGCACTGAGGGAAGGCCGTTTCGAATGGGTGCCATGGCCGCGCTTCGCGGCCATGCCTTGTAATGCGATGCCCAACGCGCATGCCCGCGTGGCGCGGGCATGGCACCCAACATCGAGCACTGACGACACGCCACTGTCACCCTCACTCAATTCTTGCCGGTCAACTCATCGGCCAACGAGCTCGCGTCGTAGACTTTTCGCAGGGCTTCGATGATCGAGGCCGAGTGCACTGAGATAGCCCGTGCGACTTTGTCGGTGTATACGAAGT
>CAZUPX010000020.1:0-2044 GCA_964622155.1 uncultured Planctomycetaceae bacterium
CCGCACCGCATTGGTCACCACCCGCGGCTTTGGCGACGTGCTGGAAATCGGGTATCAAAATCGCCCGCGGCTGTTTGACCTTGCCATTCGCAAACGTGAATCGCTCTACGTGGCGGTCGTCGAAATTGAAGAACGGATCGACACGACTGGCAATGTCCTTGCGGCGCCTGACGAGTCCGTCGTGCGGCGGCAATTGGCCGCTCTCAAAACTCAGGACATCGAGTCGCTGGCCATCTGTCTGCTGCACTCCTTCGTTCGCGCGGACCACGAGGAACTGGTAGCCAAGGTCGCCCGTGAGCTCGGCTTTGACGATATCAGTGTCTCTCACCGTCTTGCGCCACTGGTGAAGATCGTTTCCCGCGGGGACACCACGGTGATGGACGCCTACTTGAATCCGATCTTGCACCGCTACGTGCAAAGTCTTCGCGACCAACTCCCAAATAGCTCGTTGCGAATCTTGACATCGGCCGGCGGGCTGGTTGACGCCGAGAGCTTTGTCGGCAAAGACAGCATCCTGTCGGGTCCCGCCGGCGGCGTGGTGGGGTTTTCGCGCGTGGCTCAAGCGGCTGGGTTCTCGCGCGCGCTCGGCTTCGACATGGGGGGCACCAGCACCGACGTTTCTCGCTTCGACGGGCGCTTCGAGCTGGAGTTCGAAACCGAGAAGTCGGGTGTGCGAGTCGTGGCCCCCATGATGGCCATCGAAACCGTGGCAGCGGGCGGCGGATCGATCTGCCGCTTCGACGGCGTCAAGCTCGTTGTTGGGCCCGATAGCGCCGGCGCCGATCCTGGCCCGGCTTGCTATGGACGCGGCGGACCGTTGACCGTCACCGACGTCAACTTTCTGCTGGGCAAGATTCTACCCGAGAAGTTTCCTTTTCCGCTGGATCGCCGAGCCGCCGAGGCCGCCGCGGAGGCCACAATCGGCGAAGTCTCGCGTTCGACCGGACGCCATTACAAGCCCTTGGAACTGGCCGACGGATTTGTCCGCGTCGCGAATGCCACGATGGCCAAAGCAATTGGCTCGATCTCGGTGGCCAAAGGCTGCGATCCTCGCGACTACGTGCTCGTGCCGTTTGGCGGTGCTGCGGGACAACACGCCTGCGCGGTGGCGCGCGAACTGGGCATCCGTCAAATCCTTCATCATCCGGCGGCTGGACTGTTAAGTGCCTACGGCATCGGTCTGGCCGATGTCGAGCGTCACAGTGTGGCGGCGATCTACGAAACTTACTCCCGCGCCGTTGTCGACGAGTTGGAGCCTGTGTATCGGCGGATCGAGGAGGATGCGGTCGCGGGCGTGCTGGCCGAGGGGATCGCGTCCAAGCAGATCGAAGTCACCCGTTCGATCGAGCTGCGCTATCGCGGCGTCGATGCCTCGCTCGTGGTCCCGTTCCCCGCCGACGACCCGGCGCGGCAGTGTGCCGAGGCGTTCATCGGTGAGCATCGCAAGCTCTATGGCTATGTGCACGAGGACCGTGACCTGGAGATTGTCACCGTACGAGTCGAAGCCCGCGGCCGCTCGTCGACTCCCTTGCCACCGTCGGAGCGCTCCGCCGGACCAATCGTCACCTCGACCAACACGGCTCCGGTCGACTTCGGCGATCAACTGGTTGACACGCAGGTGTTCGATCGCACCAGGCTTCGTCCTGGGGATCGCATCGAAGGGCCGGCGATCATCTGCGAATCGGCCTCGACAACCCTCATCGATCCGCACTGGCATGGCGAAGTGCTCAGCCAAGGAGAATTGCTCGTCATGGATCAAGCCGGTGGCACTGGCGTCGCGCCAGTACACTCTTCAGGTGCCACAGTCGGCTTGTCCAGCAGTGTTTCTCCATCGACACCCGCCGACCCAGTGATGTTGGAAATCTTCAACAACCAGTTTGCCGCCATCGCCGAGCAGATGGGCATCACGCTCCGCAACACGTCGAGCAGCGTCAACGTGAAGGAGCGGCTCGATTTCAGTTGTGCGATCTTCACGGCCGACGGCGACCTGGTCGTCAACGCCCCGCACATCCCCGTACATCTGGGGGCGATGGGCGAAACGGTG
>CAZUPX010000021.1:0-11568 GCA_964622155.1 uncultured Planctomycetaceae bacterium
TCGAGGGCGCGGCGGACAAGAGCTAAGCTGCGGAGCATGGCAGTGGCACGCACGTCACTAGCCCCAGAATGATCCGTTATGGACGGCGGATTCGATTTCACACTTCATATGCGACGCTTGTGCGCCGACCTCTGCGCGCGGCTGCCCGACTTTGCGCACGTCGACATCACACGCGTGGCGATTCGCTTTTGCCAGGCTCGCAAGGCCGTCCGGCATGGTCTGCAAGCCACGCTTACGCCGCTGCGCTTCGCCGACGGGGCACTCACCAGCCGTCGCGGCGGGAGCAACTGGACGCTGGAGCGTTTGTACGACGCCTCGGGCCGTGAAATGCTCTACATGTTGAGCTTCTACCTCCCGCGGTTTCAGGAGCGCTCATTCGAGGAAAAGCTCGCGACGGTGGTCCACGAGTTGTGGCATGTCGGCCCGCGTTTCGACGGAGATTTGCGCCGCCACGAGGGCCGCTGTTGGGCCCACGGCCATTCGCAAGCAAAGTACAACGCCAAGGCGCAGCAACTGGCCCTCAAGTGGCTCTCGCTGGCCCCGCCGCCCCAGACGCACCAGTTCCTGCGACTGCGATTCGGCGAGCTTGCTCAGCGTCACGGCCGGGTGTTCGGCCAGAAGATTCCCACGCCGAAGCTGGTCCGCGCCAGCTAAGCTAGCACACTGTTGACGGCGCAAGAAAGGGGAATTTTTACCACAAAGACACAAAGGAAACGGAGACGAGGGGATAAGGGACAGTAGGCAATTGATTGAAACTGGCAATGCTCGTCTTGGTCGGTGCAGGCTACCGGCTCATCCCTTCTCCGTGTCCTCTGTGGCTCTGTGGTTTAAAGAATCCCTTGCCGAACGGCTGCAATTGACGCCTTCCACGAGTCTCGATACCCTTGGCCGCTCACGTCGTATGAAGATCTTCACATCTGCCTATATGTCGCCCCAGGCTTAAGTCTTGGCCATGCGAATCATCGTGCGCACGCTGGTCCTGTTCTGCGCGCTGGCGGCGGTAACCGGTTGCCGCGTGGTCGAGCCGCGGGCGAAGGGACGCTCTCCGCTGGCGCCGCTGGTCGGCTCGGCTGAGACGGTAACGCTTGAAATTTTTTCGGCCCCAGTCGGCATCGCCGACCCGCGACTAGACGCGCTGTGGAGTGAGGTCGACGAGCAGCAGTTCGACCCCGAGCTGAGGCGAAATCTGCACGCCAACGGCGTCCGCGCCGGCGTCGTCGGTCCGCACGTGCCCGACGCCCTAGCCGAGTTGCTCAAAATCACCGACCAGCGCGTTGCCGAGCGGTCGCTGGTCGCGTTGGATGCCGAGCCGGGCGTGGTGCTGCGCGTGTTGCAGCCGAGATTTGGACATCGCAACGAGCTGATCGTCAGCGAAACTCGCGACGCCGTGTCGATGCTGTGGGCGGTCGACGGGCAGGTCCAAGGCAAGACCTATATGAAGGCCGAGTGCCAGTTGGCGCTCAAAGTGCTGGCCGAAGCGGAATCCAGGACGCGGCTGGAGCTGGTGCCCGAAGTACACTATGGCGAGATCAAGGCCCGTGCGACCGGCAGCGACGGGGTATTCATCTGGAAACCCGAACGGCCGAAACAGATCTTCTACGACTTGAAGATTGGTGCGAATTTGGGGCCCGGACAGATGCTGGTCGTCACCTGTGCGCCCGACAAGCCCGGCAGCGTTGGCCACGGTTTCTTCGGTCTCGCCGGCGGCGAAAAGCCGACGCAAAAACTGTGGGTGATCCGCGTCGCCGGCGCCGGCCCCGATCGCGCCTTTGCCGAGAGTCTCAAGAACGAGCCAGTGGCGGTTTCAAGCGAAGCGGCCGAGTAACAATGGCGCCGCGCTCAAGCAACGTCGAGCGATTTCATCCGCCGCATTTCGCACTCCTGATAACGGCGGCGCACGGTAGGAAGCAAAGAGCCAAAAACGATAAGCGTGATGCCTCCGATCGCCAACAGCGGATAATACACGGCATACGACTGGCCGAGCGCGACAGCGGCGGCGCCCGCTATCAAAGACACGATCCCAATCGCGGTATAGGCCCTCATCATCGCCATGACAAACCGTTGCCCCCTCCCCATGGAACTCAACGTTCCGATCAACCCGCCGCAGCAGCCGATCACCGTGCCGCCGATCGCGCCGACATATCCGGCAGTGCGGCTGCTCCACCAGCCTGTCGCGCCAATTGGGGTGAGTCCCTTGTCGAGTTGGACCAATTCAAGGTCGCTCAAATACACTGTGCCTCCTTTGGGAAGTACCAAATTGAACGCGAGCTTTGTGGGACTCTGGGCAGTCCCTAGCTCACTGCCGGTGGTGTCAAACGGCAGCTCGAACACTCGCCAGTCGGAGGTCCCTTCGAGGGATTGAAGTGGGCCAGATTCCGCCAGCGTTCGCGTGAAGAATGGCTGAGTGCGACCGGGGAAATAGTTCAACATCTCCAAATATCCCGCAAGCGCGACATCTTCATACCGGACTCGACCGCGCACAAGATAAGCGGGCGGGCCGACACCCGGCTCTTCAAGGGTCAGTAATCGCAGACGCGGCCGACTGTCGCCTGCGCAGGGCAGCATCACTACCTCACCGAGTGCCTCGTCGGGGTCGTTGACGATCGTTCCTTCGATGTGGCGCCCCGCAGACTTTTCCTCGCTCCAGCGCACGCGTTTCACGACGGTCCCCTGGTCAGCGGCCAGCGCCATAGTGCAGCTTGCAAGAGCCACGAGAAGCACGGCAGCGGCAACAAATCGCTGTTTCATGACGTTGATCCCTCCATTTCGCGCTGATGTGCGGCCAGCAGTCGTTTGAGGGTGTCCAGGTCAATCCTTCCATCGGCATACATCAGCCGCAGTGTTCGCTCGAACTGGCTTTTGATCTTTTGGCTGTCGGCCACCTTGATCACCTCAATCAAGCGGTCGAGCCGCAGTCGGACCGTCGGGTATGAAATGCCATAAACGGCAGCCAATTCCTTGAGAGAACCGGAAGCCAGCACGAATCGCTTGATGAACATCAGGTCTTCGTCGTCCAACTCGTCGATCCAGCGAGCTTGTCCTGTCTTGAGCTCTTCCGTTGCTGTCCGATTTGTCATCGTTTCAGGCCCTGCTCCGCTTTTAACAATATTCAATTACATTTGAACATTATTTTTATTAAAGTCAATATGCATTTTCTGAAGTCACCTGGCGAAGGGCAAAGGAACCCGCGGCCGACTGTTCCTGGACGCCAGTCAGACATTGGCGGGACGAGATGGTCTCGGGCAGGTCACACAGGCTGACCGGCCAGTGCGGCGCGCACGTTTTCCAGTTGGCCGGCGGAGCCAAGCTTCTGGTTCTTGTGGGTGATGTAGTCGGCGTAGGCCGCCATAAATGGCTTGCCTGGCGTGCGCGGATCAAAATCCTCGGGCTTGTCGCGGAACGTTTCGCGATAAATTGCACACCACACCAAGCGGCCATCGGTGTCGATATTCACCTTGGTCACGCCCAGCCGCGCGGCCGGCAGATACTGGTCCTCGGGCACGCCGCTGGCGTCACCCATTTTGCCGCCGGACTTGTTGATCCGCTCGACCCACGATTTGGGCACGCTGCTCGACCCGTGCATTACCAGCGGAAAGCCCGGCAACAACTTTTGAATCTCGGCAATGCGGTCGAAGTGCAGACCCTGCGAGCCTTTGAATTTGTAAGCTCCGTGCGAGGTGCCGATCGCCACGGCCAGTGAGTCGCAGCCCGAACGCTCGACGAATTCTACGGCCTGTTCGGGATCGGTCAAACAGGCGTGGTCGGAGTCGACCGAGATATCTTCTTCGACGCCCCCCAACATCCCCAGTTCGGCTTCGACCGAGATGCCCTTTTCGTGGGCGCGCTCGACGACGCGTCGCGTGATGGCAATGTTTTCGTCGAACGACTCGTGCGAGGCGTCGATCATCACCGACGAATAGAAGCCGCTGTCGATGCAGTCGTAGGCCACTTCCTCGGTGCCGTGATCCAGATGCACTGCGAAAATGGCTTTGTCAAACACCTCTTCGGCCGAGCGGATCATGGCCTCCAGAAACCGCTTGTCCGTGTACCCGCGGGCACCGCGGGAGAGCTGGATGATAAACGGCGCTCTGCGCTTTGGGTCGGCCGACTCGTCGTTTGAGTTCTTCTGTCCCAAGTTTCCCCGGAACAGGCCCACGGTTTGCTCCAGGTTGTTGATGTTGTAGGCCCCGATGGCATATTTGCCGTAAGCCTGCTGAAACAGGTCCTTCGTGGTGACGATCATGCGGATTCTCCCAAGCTTTCGGCGTCGAGTGCTAGCGGACAACGCTGTGCGGGTTCGAGGCCAATTGGAACAAATTACAATCCGCCCACGGTTGGCCGGTCATTATAGGCAACCGTGCGTAAAGTGGCCAGGACTGACAGCTTAGCACGCCGACAGCTTACATTGCCCACCACGAGCGCCCTGGCTACAATCACCCACCCCATAGCCGCCCCGGATCGATCGAGAGATCCACTCCGATGAAACGGTCCTCTCACGCACCACGACAGCAGCTAACACCGCTCGAACAGCTTCGTCACGCCCGCGCGATCATCACCGACGAGGCCGAGGCGCTGGCCACGGTCTCACGGAGACTCGATGGGCAGTTCTGTCACGCGGTCGAGTTGTTTTATCACTGTCGCGGCAGCGTCATTACGACCGGCATGGGCAAGGCCGGACTGATCGCCCAGAAGATTGCCGCAACGCTGGCCTCAACCGGCACCCGCGGCCACCATCTGCACCCCAGCGAGGCCGTGCACGGCGACCTGGGACGGATCGGCGCCGATGACGTGCTGCTGGTTCTATCGCAAAGCGGCGAGACCGAGGAAATCGTTCGACTCCTTCCGTCGTTGACAAGTTTCGGAGTCGAGATGGTGGCGATCGTCGGCAGCCGAGCCAGCACTCTGGGCAGGGCCGCACGTGTGACCATCGAGCTAGGTCCGCTCGACGAAGCCTGCTCGCTCGGGCTTGCGCCCAGCACCAGCACGACTGCCATGCTGGCCGTCGGCGACGCGCTGGCGCTGGTCACCAGCCGGATGCGCAACTTTGGCCACGAGGATTTCGCCCGATTTCACCCGGCAGGCAATCTTGGGCGCCGCCTGGCACGCGTTGAAGAATACATGCGACCGCTGGCCGACTGCCGCTTGGCGCGAGAATCGCAAAACGTGCGCGAGGTGTTCGTCGAACACGGCCGCGGCGGACGCCGCACGGGCGCCATCATGCTCACCGATGACGCGGGCAACCTGGCGGGCGTGTTTACCGACAGCGACCTGGCCCGACTGTTCGAACACAAGCGCGACACCGCGCTCGATCGGCCGATCCGCGAAGTCATGACCCAAGCCCCCCTGACCGTGGCACGCGGTTCCCTGATGACCGACGCCGTGGCTATCATGGCACAGCGGAAAATCAGCGAACTTCCGGTGCTCGATGACCATCTTAAACCTGTGGGACTGATTGACGTGACCGACGTGGTCGGCCTGTTTCCCGAGGCCGCCTTGGTGCTCGGGGACGACGAGCCCGCCAGCAGCATGGCGACGAATGAGTCTCGCAAGTCGCGGCCACGTGCGAAGATTGACAAGAACGCCGAGATTCCTCCGCGGGAGTGTGCATGAAACTCGAACAACGCGCGCAGGATATCGAGCTGGTGTTGGCCGACGTGGACGGCGTGATGACGCCCGGTGAGATCGTGTTCAACAACCAGGGCATCGAGGCCAAGCAGTTTCACATTCGCGACGGGCTGGGGATCAAGCTCTGGCAGCGTGCAGGCTACCAGTTTGGCTTGATCACGGGGCGCAGCTCGCACATCGTCAAGATTCGCGCGGCCGAGCTGGGCGTTGAGCTAGTGCGGCAGGCGGCCGAGGACAAGCTGCCGATCGTGCACGAGATTTTGCAGCAGTTACGGCTCGAACCGCGGCAGGCGTGTTACATCGGCGACGATTTGCCCGACTTGCCTGCGATGCGCGCAGTGGGCCTGGCCGCGGCCGTGGCCGATGCCTGCGTCGAAGTGCGAGAGGCTGCTCACTATGTCACCACGCTCGGCGGCGGTCAGGGGGCAGTGCGTGAGACGATCGAGATGATCCTCAAATCGCAGCGCCGCTGGACGGATCTGATTCAACGCTTCACCGTTTGAGCGCCCGCGCATGCCGCCAGTCGCAGTACCCGAAAGCGCGCGGCCCGGTCTTGGCTCTCGACTTGCGCGGATGAATACCCCGGGCCAGGTTGTCGCCAGCCTGGCTGCCGTCTTTGCGGCCTACTGGCTCTACGCCCTGCTCGTCGTGCCATTGATCGAGCCGGGCGTCGAGCAAGAGGCGATCGCGCACGCCAGCGAACAACAGATCCAAAAGGCCCGCCAGGCGACGTCGGTCACGCAACATACGCTGGCCCGCTTCTTTCCGCCCGGCTCATGGGAACTCGATAATCCGGCGGTGTGGGAAAGCGATCAGGCAATGTTCGTCTTCAAACCGCCCAAGCGGCTGCCCGACGGCCGCCTGGAGCTGCGCTGGTGTACGCTGCTGGTGTTTCCCAAGAATGCCGGCGAACGAACCACGACCGAAGTTCAACCGATGGTCATTCGGGCGGCCGATGGAGCGGTGCTGCAATTCGATCAGCCGGTCGCGCCCCAGAACCTCGATTTTAGCCAGCGAAAGCTTATCGCCGGACAGCTCAAGGGCGAGATTACGATTCGCCGCGCGCCGAGCAAGCCAGGGGCCGACGACGCCTTGACCGTGCTCACGCGCGACATGGAACTGGTGCAAGATCGTGCCTGGACCGATCAGCCGGTTACATTCCAAATGGGGCGCAGCCACGGGAGCGGCCGTGAGCTGATCGTCAATCTGGTCAAAGAGCCCCCTGGCAAGGGTCCGCGCGGCGGAGCCGGCTCGCTGCGCACGCTCGAACTGGTAAAAGACGTCGTCATGAACCTCGACCTTGGTCAGGCGGTGGCGCCGTCGAACCCTACCGCTGCGCCCAAGTCCAACGCGGCAGACTCGATGGTGAAGATCACCTGCCAGGGTCCGTTTCAATACGACTTCGCCCGGTATGCCGCGTCATTTCGCGATTCCGTCGATGTCGTGAGACAGGCCACCGGTCCGTCGGACGTGGTGAACTGCGAATTGCTGACCGCATACTTCGCGCACGACGAACCAACTCCCTCCGCCACTCCCCAGGCGGGATCGCCGGCGCCATCCTCCGACGCTCAGCCCTCGGGCCTCAAGGTGCGCGTGATCGAAGCCCGTGGCGATCCGGTCACGCTTCGCTCGCCTTCTCGCAAGATTGACATTCATTGCCGTGGATTCAACTTTTTTCCGGGACCACCGGGCACGACCGGCCGGATCGTGGCGATGGGGCCCGGCTGGCTGCAAGGCGACATGCCCAAGGACACCAGCGGCAAGTACCTGGTCGAGTGGACGCGCGAGTTTCGCTATGAGCCGCAGGGCCGCCACGAGGTGGCCTCGCTGCACGGCGGCGCCAGCGTGCGGTTCGGCCCGATGGGTATCATCACGGCCAAGAACCGCTTCGACTCAATGGGTAAGATGGTCGAGGAAGGCCAGGTCTTCGCCTGGATGACCGTCACCAAGCCGGCTCCAATGCCTGCGAACACCCCCGCGGCTCCGCCTGGCATGGCCGAGCAAAAGTGGGACGTCGATCGCGTCACGGCGCAGGGAGATGTGACGGTCGACGCGCCGCAGTTGGCCGGCAGCATGGGCAAGCTGGAAGCGGATATCGATCGACCGCCTCCGCTGGCCCCCGGCCCTGCAGAAGCGCCAGCGAATGGGCCGCCAAAGACTGCCGCAGCGCAAAAGCCAAATGCGACCGAGCGTATCAGCCTTGAGGCAGCCAGTGTGCTGATCAAGCTTGTGCCCCAGGGCCAACAGTTTGCGCTGGCCGACGCCACGCTCGAAGGCCAGGCTCACCTGCGACAGCTTTCGCAGCCGCGGCCGGGTGAGAAGCCGCTGGTCGTGGTTGGAGATCGGCTGCACGTCGCCGGGGCAAACATGCCGCAGACGACGGTGAGCGTGGCGGGCCGGCCAGGCTACCTAGAGGCGGGCGGAATGGTGCTGCGCGGCGACACCATCAACATGGAAAAGCAGGCGAATCGGCTCTGGATCCCAGGACCCGGCCGCATGACCATGCCGATGGAGCAGGACTTCAACGGCAAGCCCCTGCCGCGCGCACAGATGGTCGACATCGATTGGCGCGGTGGCATGAACTTTCAGACTCAGACAGTGAGCTTCGAGCGCGCCGTGCAGGTCAAGTCGCAATGGCAAGTGCTGGCCACCGAGAAGCTGGTGGCCACGTTGACGCGGCCAGTTGATTTTTCGACCTCTGCCGCAGCGCCGCGCGGCAAACCCGGCGATCGACCCCAATTGGCCGCCGTGCGCACGATCGGGCCGGCCTTCCTGCAAAGCCGTCAGTTCGACGACGTCGGCAAGCAGACCTCGTTCGACCAGCTGGAGGCCTTCGATTTGGGAATCGATCAGGTGAGTGGCGCCATGGACGCGCGCGGACCGGGCACGCTCATCCACGTCGGTTACGGATCGCAAACCACCGGCGCCGTGCCGCTGGTCCAAGCCGCCGCGCAGCGCCCCGCGGCGCCGCGCACCTCGGGCGGCGAGTTGTCGTATCTCAACGTGCAGTTCGAGCGGGCTTTGACCGGCAATATCAAAAAGCGCCAAGTCACGTTCAGCGAGCCGACCAAGACGGTGTACGGCCCGGTGTCGAGCTGGGACGATAAACTGTCGCCCGAGGATCCACAGCGGCTGCCGCCCAACTCCATGGTGCTCGACGCCCGCACGCTCACCGTCCGCGAGATGCCAATGGTCAACAGGACCGGCGGCGGATATGAGCTATTGGCCGAAGGCAACGTCATGGGCGAGGGACCGCAATTCTTCGCTCGCGGCCAGAAGGCGACCTTCTCGCAGGAGAAAGACCATCTCGTCCTCGAAGGAGACAGCCGCAGCCCCGCCGAGCTCTCGTACGATGATCCCAACGGCGGCCGGCGCAATGCGCGGGCCAACATGATCACGTATTCGATCAAGCTGCAGCACGTCCGCTTGAGCGGCGCGCAGTCGGTCGGCGTCGACGTGTTGCAAAACAATCCGCCGAAAAAGCAAAAGAAGTAGCCGTTGCCTTGAAGCGCGGCGCGTGTGCGCGGCTTCTCCCTCTCCCCTGGTGGGAGAGGGTCGGGGTGAGGGGGGCGTAGCACGATGACGCGTGCGTCGTCAAGACGCGCCCCCTCACCCCGGCTCGCTGCGCTCGCCACCCTCTCCCACGAGGGGCGAGGGAAGTCTCAGCCGGCAGCCAACAACTTCTCGACGGCTTCTCGGCCGGTCATGCCCACTCTGACTCCAAGCTTCTCGGCGGCATTGCTGACTTCGAGAATCTTGGCGCCAAATAAATCCTCGGGGTTGCGCAGTGGGTTGGCCGGCGTGCCGCGGGCGATGGCCACGGCCAGGCTGAATTCGTTGGCCGCGCGAATGTCGTAGATGCCGCAGCCGACCAGCCCGCGTGACGTGTGAATCGCGCAGTATTGCCCGCCGGGCCACTGATAGCTGGTGCCGATGGCCTCACCGCCGTCGAATTCGAGCGTCTTGTTGATGGCTGTTGGAAGCGGCATGGTGAAATCCTTGCAGGCTGGAGGCGGTAGGCCGTAGGCTGTAGGAAGAAGAACGACAAGGATTGCGATGAACTCTAATTTAACGGCCTGCTCAAGGCTTTGCACGCGGCTGGCTGGGCGGCTATATTTGATTCTCAGCCTGGGGGCCTGAAAAGCTCTCGCCCGGCAGACTCTAGTTCGGATAATTCATGGCCCTGACCGATGCGATACTCGCTGTGGAACACCAACCCGACGCGTAAGCGAGGAAATATCCTTACGTCGCCCTCGCTTACGCTTCGGGTTAGTATCCGCACATGAATAATTCGAGCAAGTTCGATCACTTGAGCAAACGAGGGATGAAGCCATGAAACGAGCTTGGATCCTGGTCACCGCGGCGCTGGTCCTGCCTGTCGCTTCTCTAACGGCCGACGAGCCGACGGCCAAGAACGACACTGCCAAGAGCGAGACGGCTGTTAAGACCGGGCTGAAGGTTGGCCAGCAGGCGCCCGAGTTCAAGATCGCCGACGCCAACGGCAAGCTCATCGACCTGGCCGCGCTAACGGCCAAGGGACCGGTGCTCGTGCGGCTGACCTGCGGCTGCTCGGGCTGCGATAAGGAGCTAGGCTATTTCCAAACCCTGCACGAAGCCTACAAGGGCAAGGGGCTCACCAGCCTGGCCGTGTTCAAGGAGCCTGACACGAAGGTCGAAAGCTACGTGAAGGAAAAGAACCTGCAAATGCTGTACGCGGTCGACACCGACGGCAAAAGCTGGGACGTCTTCCAGACCAAGACCATGCCCACCAACTTCCTGATCGACAAGGGTGGCAAGATTCGCTACATCGCCGCCGGCTGCGACCCCAGCGGACTGGTGGCCCAGACCGTTTCTAAGGAAGCCGCCAAGCTCGTAGGCACCGCGACGGCCAACGTGCAGGAAGTTAAGCCGGCGAAATAGTCGCGTTTCAGTCGCGAGCAGTTTTCGACAGGGGACGGAGCTCGATTTCGAAACGAACTGCGTCCCCTTTTACCCCCCCCAGCGTTAAACGACATTTACTCTGTGTCGCTGCCTTGGGCGCTCGTCGGTCTGACTTTGTTGACATGAAAGGAGTCCGCTAATGACCCGCATCATTGCTTCGCTTCTTGCCACTGCGACGTTCGTCGTCGCACCTCTGGCTTCCTCAGCCGCGCCAATCACGGTTCCGGCCGACCTGAATCCCGGAGAGAAGTACCGTCTCGCGTTTGTGACCAGCAGCACGAGGAATGCCATGTCCCTTGACATCGCCGACTACAACGCTTTCGTGTCAGGGGTCGCGAATTCCGTGACGGAACTCGTCGCGTTGGACACCACTTGGAAGGTGATTGGGAGCATCTCCACTGTTGCCGCCAGAGACAACACGGGAACTAACCCATCCTCAGTTGGAGTCCCCATCTATGGGCTCGACGGCACGCGGATAGCGAACAATAACCGCGATTTTTGGGATGGGTCTATCCTGAACGCATTGCGAGTGGCAGAGAACGGGGCTGACCTGGGCCCAAGCCTTACAGTCGTATGGACCGGGACAGACCCAAGTGGTCTACCTGCCCCCTCGATCCCACTCGGAGCATCGGGAAGTCTAGTGGGGGTCGGGCTCGCTCAGTCCGAAGCGAACGATTGGATTGCGTTTGGGACAGATAATTGGGGGGGGTCTCACCCTTACTACGCGATGTCGGGCGAGCTTACGGTGGTGCCTGAACCCAACCCTGTCGTCATGGCATGTGTCGCTGTGCCCGTGGCCGGGCTTGTCTCGTGCCGGCGGAAGAGGTGGCGCGCTGATGGCCGCAGAGCAGACCGGCCGGCACGAGCGACCGCATGAACCCGATGCCCAAGGCGATCGACGCGTTGGGCACCGACGCCGACTACCATTGCCGGACTGAGCGGATCTACTTCTTGATGGTCGAGTGCAATAAGGGAGTGCAATAAGGGGACGCAGCCCGTTTC
>CAZUPX010000022.1:0-3222 GCA_964622155.1 uncultured Planctomycetaceae bacterium
CCGAGGCGATCAGCTTGTACGAGCAGGCATTGCGTCTCCGTCCCGACTATGCCGAGGCGCACTACAATTGGGGTACGGCGCTTGTGGCACAAGGGCGGCCGGACCTGGCAATTGACAAATACCGGCAAGCGATCGCGCTGAATGCCGGCTTTGCCGACGCGCACTACAACCTCGCCACCGTGTTGCAAGGATTTGGGCAACTCGACGAGGCGGCCAGCGCATACCAGCGCGCGATCTGCTTAAAGCCGGAGATGACGCTGGCGCACAATAACTTGGGAAACATCTACCAGCAGCAGGACAAGATGCACGAGGCTATTGCCTGCTACGAGCGCGCGTTGCGGGTAAACCCGCGACACAGCGAGACGCTCAACAACTTGGGCACGCTACTGCAACGCCAAGGGCGGCTTGTGGAGACGTTGGATTGCTTTCGCCAGGCCATCGACGCCAAGCCTGGCAGCGCCGACACGTACTGCAACCTGGCAACAGCCCTGCATCTTCAAGGCGATCACGACCAGGCGCTTGCCTGTTTCGCAAAGAGCCTCGAAATCGAGCCGAACTCGCCCGAGACCCACTACAACCGAGCACTGCTGTACTTGGGCCAGCAACGCTTTGATGAAGGTTGGACCGACTTCGCGTGGCGATTGAAGTGCAAAAAGTATCCGGTGCGCCGCTTCGATCAATCACTGTGGGACGGAACTCCATTCCACGGCCGAACGCTCTTGGTTCACGCCGAGCAAGGATTCGGCGATACGTTTCACTTCGTTCGCTACTTGAGCGGCGTCCGAAGGCTCGGCGGTACAGTTCTCTTCGAGGTCCAGCCGCATTTGCTGCCGCTCTTGACTTGTTCCGGGATTGAAGGGCTGATTCGAGCGGGATCGGAATCGCCTCGGTTCGACCTATACGCGCCGCTGTTGAGCCTGCCGGGGCTGCTCGGCACGACGATGGCCAACATGCCGCGCGACGTGCCCTATCTGGCCGCCGACGAGCGCCTGGTCGATTCGTGGCGCGAGTATCTCTCGCATTTCGACGGTTTCAAAGTCGGGATCAATTGGCAAGGCAATCCGGCGTACGCCTATGACCGCTTCCGGTCGATTCCCCTGGCCGAGTTTGCCCCCTTGGCGAGCGTAGCCGGCGTATCGCTTGTGAGCCTGCAGAAGGGGGAAGGGAGCGAGCAGCTTGCGGCCCTGGCCGATCATCGCTGGAAGGTCCACGACTTGGGCCCTCAATTGGACGAGACGAACGGCGCGTTCATGGACACGGCGGCCGTGATGAAAAACCTCGATCTGGTAATCACGTCTGATACGGCCACGGCGCACCTGGCAGGTGCTCTGGGCGTGCCGATTTGGGTGGGGTTGTCGACAGCGCCTGAGTGGCGCTGGTTTCTGGGCCGCGAGGACAGTCCCTGGTATTCGAGCATGCGTCTGTTTCGGCAAACGGCCAAAGGGGACTGGTCGGGGGTGTTTGCGCGGATGGCCGTCGAGTTGGCCGCTGTGGCCGATCAATCGAGTTGCCGGTGATTCATGTCACAAGCTTCGGACACGTTGCGAATGGCCGTCGAGCAGCACCGCTTGGGCAACCTGCTTCAAGCCGAGCAGCTCTACTTGCAGGTGCTGGACTGGGAGCCTCACAACGCCGATGCGCACCATCTGTTGGGTGTTTCGGCCATGGCAAAGGGTCAGGCGGGGCGGGCCGTGGAGCACTTTGAACGGGCGGTGCGACACAATGGTCAATCGACCACGTTCCGGCATCACCTGGGGATGGCGCTCGCGGCCGCCGGCCACAAGCAGCGAGCCGTGGAGGTGCTTCGCCAGGCGCTAGCGGGGCAGCCACACTCGGTGGCCATCTGCAACGATCTGGCTGGAGCGTTGCGTGAGGTGGGGCAGGTGGCCGAAGCCGAAGCCTGCTTCCGGGAAGCGATCCGGCTGGATCCGCACATGGTCGAGGCCCACAACAATCTCGGCAACCTGCTGATGAGCCAGCAGCAGTGGGAGCAGGCATTGGCCTCGTTGCAGACGGCCGTCGGGCTACGGCCGCAGGCGGTCGAGGTGCAGTTCAACCTCGGCAATTGCTACCAAGCCCAAGGCCACTGGTCCCAGGCCGAGGCCGCCTACCGCCAGGCAATCGCCCTTAAGCCTGACATGGTCGAAGCCATCAACAGCCTCGGAAGGTCACTCCAAACCGACGGTCGTTTGGACGAAGCCATTGCCTGTTTTCAAAGGGTGATTGCCCTGCAACCGGACTTTGCCGCGGCGCATTACAACTGGGGCGCCGCGCTTGTGGCCCAAGGGCGGCCCGACCTGGCAGTGGCCAAGCTTCGCAGTGCCGCCGCGCTCAATCCGGACTCCGCCGACGTGCACTACGGCCTTGGCACCGCCTTGCAGGAGATGTGGCAGCTCGACGAGGCGATCGCTGCTTACAGACGCGCGCTCGACTTGCGCTCCGATATGGTTCTTGCGCACAACAATTTGGCCAACATCTACCAACAACAGGGCAAGACCGCCGAGGCCATCGACTGCTACCGAGCAGCTCTGGGCATCGACCCGCGACATGGCGACTGCTTTTGCCAAACCGTCGCCGCCGCGCCGCATGTCGCCGACGCTTACTGCAATCTGGCGACGGCCTTGCACCTCGAGGGGGATCACGAGGGGGCGTTGGCCTGTTTCGCCAAGAGTTTGGAAGTCGACCCCCACTCACCCGAGACGCACTACAATCGCGCATTGCTGTATTTGAGCCAGCAAAGGTTTGACGAGGGCTGGGCCGACTTCGCCTGGCGATTGAAGCTCAAGACATATCCGGTGCGTCGCTTCGAGCAGCCGTTGTGGGATGGCGTGCCGTTTCCCGGCCGCACACTGCTGGTGCACGCCGAGCAAGGCTTCGGCGATACGCTGCACTTCGTGCGTTACCTGAGCGTGGTGCGGCGGCTGGGGGGGAGGGTGCTGTTCGAGGCCCAGCCCCGACTGCTGCCGCTTTTGAAGTGTTCGGGGTTCGAACGGCTAATCGCCGAAGGATCCGAGACGCCGCCGTTCGACGTGTACGCGCCGCTGCTGGCCCTGCCGGGCCTGCTGTACACGACGCTGGCCGACATGCCGTGCGACGTGCCGTATCTGCGGGCCGATGAGCCTTTGATCGAGACGTGGCGCCAGAGGCTGTCGCGGATCGAGGGTGTTTTCAAGGTGGGGATCAACTGGCAAGGCAATCGGGCCTATGTCTACGATCGTTTCC
>CAZUPX010000023.1:0-2309 GCA_964622155.1 uncultured Planctomycetaceae bacterium
TTGTGCTTCACCTCCATCGTGTCGAACGCACACCCGTCCGAGTCGATGCCGACGAGATAGTCATGCTTCTTTGTGATCTCGAACATGAGTCTGAAAAGTGTGTTCCACTCCTCGTTCTTTCTCTAACCCCCAAAACCCAGCCCCTAACCCCTACTTCGATCCGCCTCCGGCGTGTACGTGGGCAGTTTCTGCGTCGCGTAGATCGGCTCGAAGCGGGTCATCCGGAAGCGGCCGTCGACCAGGGGCATCGTCAGCATGTCGTCGCCCACCAGGGGTCTGGCATAGCGCACGAATGCGTCGGTTACGTCGTAGCCATTTTCGGCGATCCACTCGGCCGGAAAGGTTCGTTCGCTGTTCGCCACTTCGGCCAGCGGCACTTTATCGTAGCGGACATTATAGGTCGCTCCGGGCTCTCGCAAGATCGTCGCCATGAAGCCGCTTTGGCCCTCGGCCGCCAGGCTCGCCGCCAACTGCCCGCTGCGATACGCCTCTTCCAGGTCGACGGTCGATGCCAGGGCCATGGCGTGGCGCTGGTCGGTGCCGGGCACGTTGCCGCGAGCGGCGCCCTTGGCCGCCAGTCCCACGCGATTCAAATAATTTACCACGCTTTGCGCCACCGTGATCTGGCTGGAGCTGAACATCGTGTGACCGAACGAATCGCGCACTTCGCCAATCTCGCCGACGTCGAACCCTTCGCTGACCACCACCATGCAGCGACCCGACTTGCGAAGCTGGTCGTTGACCTGGTCGGCCAATTGCTCAAGCGGACAGGGCCGCTCGGCCAGGTAGATTTGCAGCGGCATCTGGCGTTCGGGATCGGCCAGCCGCGCCGCCGCCGGAATGTATCCGATCTTGCGGCCCATGGCCTGCATCACCAGCACCGGGTCGGCCGGCGAGCTGCCGCCATTCTCCTCGTTGGCGGTCTCGACCATGTGCATCCAATACTTGGCCACCGAGCCGTAGCCGGGAGTGTGGTCGATCAGCTTGAACTGGCTGTCGCCCACGTCGTTGTCGATCGTCTTGGGCACGCCCACGCCCACCAGGTCCAGGCCGCGGCTGCGCGCCAACTCGGCCACCTTGTTGGCCGTGTCCATCGAGTCGTTGCCGCCGATGTACAGAAAGTACCCCACGTCGTGGACCTTGAAGACGTCGAGCACGCGATCGAAGTCCTCCGTTTGACTGGGCCGCAGCTTGTAGCGGCAGGTGCCGATCGACCCGGCCGCCGGCGTGTATCGCAGCAGAGAGACTTCTTCGGGTTTCTGCGCCGACAGATCGAGTAGCTCCTCTTTGATTACCCCTTCGATCCCGTGCCGGGCGCCATAGACCGTGCCGATCTGGCGCATCTCGCGCGCCTGCTCGATGATCCCGCGCAGACTGTTATTGATGACCGGACTGGGCCCGCCGCTCTGAGCGACGACCATGTTGCGAGGAGGCATATTCAACTACCGCGATTCACAGTGCCCACGGATGGAGACTGCATGAAAACCGCTGATCTTAACACTGCTGAGGAGACTCGGCAAATGGGCGAAGCTGCGTTTCATTCGATCACTACGCCCAAAAGCGGCGCCAATTGCGTGAGTTGTCCGGCGTCAATGATGGCTCCTCGCAGATCGGGGACGTTGACGCCCAGTTGGGTGAGATCCGAGCCGCGCAGGTCGGCGCCTTCGAGATTCGCTCCATACACCCGGGCTTGCACCAGTCGACAGCGATCGAACACGACGTCGCGCAGGTCGGCGCCGGTGAAGTCGGCTTGTTCGAGCTGGCACTCGCGAAATGCGGCGCCGGCGAACTTCACCTGCGAGAGCTGCACGAGCAGCATCTTGCAGCGCTGGAAACTTGTGTTTCGCAGTTGAGCGTCGGCCAGGTTGACGCCGGTCAGGTTGCACGACTCGAATTCGACGCGATTGAAACTGGCCTGCCGCCAATCGGCGTTCGACAGGTCGCATCCCTTGAGCCGTACGTCGACCAGCGTCAGGCCCTGCCAGAGAGTCTGTCGCAGGACGACACCGGCGAACACCGCCTCTTCAAAGCGCATGTTCGGTGCCCGGCTTCCGCTCAAGTCGGTCTGACGCAGCGAAACTCGTGAATGACTCGTCGAAGAGTTCGCAGCCGGGCCGCTCAACGGCGAATAACTCTCTTCCTCAGCGATTTGCGGCGCGACAATATCCATCCGATTGAGTCCTTTCATCCAGACCGCAAGGCTGTCGTTGACACTGCTATGCCACCGATTATGCTCCGCGCGGGTGCGATTTGATAGCTTCGGCTCGACACTAGCCCGAAGCGCAACAGCATTATGCAAGTGATGGCAG
>CAZUPX010000024.1:0-2508 GCA_964622155.1 uncultured Planctomycetaceae bacterium
ACGAAGGCGAGGTACTTGAGGTCTTCGCGACGAAGCGCCGGGATCGCAGGGCTGCGCTGAACTTCCTGAAGCGTACGATGAAGCGTTACGGCCGACCGCGATCAATTGTAACCGACCGGCTTCGGTCGTACCGATCGGCGATGAGAGTAATCGGCAATGCTGCCGATCAGGAGTGCGGTCGGTGGCTCAACAATCGCGCCGAAAATTCCCACCAGCCGTTCCGACGACGAGAACGAGCGATGCAGAGGTTCAAGGCCGTAAGGACCCTACAGAAATTTGCCGCCGCCCATGCTTCGATCCACAATCACTTCAACAAGGACCGTCACCTCAACCGCCGCGATGTCTTCAAGCAGAACCGTTCTGCCGCCCTGGCCGAGTGGCGTCAACTGGCGGCCTGAACGCCTCAGAGCAGCACCCTTCGCAGGGCCGTTCAGGTTTGTCTGACAATGCCCTTTCGCTGTGCTGCGGAGAATGCCATTTCGCGAACCAGCTGATCGCGAATCCTGATTCCAAAAATCTTCGCGATTGCGAAACGCTGTTCTACTGTCGACGTCTACCCCGTGAGGGTCGCGACTTTATCAACACAATCGACCCGAAGCAGACGTAAGGAAGTGCTCATTGCTCGGCGCCGCTCGATTGGCGCCGCAACGTCTCCACCAAAGTTGTAAGTTCCGAGTTGGTCGGCTCAATCTTGGCTAGCCGCTCGGCATATTCGAGCGCAGTAGGAACGTCCCCCGCATCGCGGCTGAAACTGATCAGCGCAAGGAGCGTGTCACGATCGCCAGGATGCCGGACCAGATTCTCTGTAAGAGCAGCCATGGCCTCGGCGCCGCGTCCAGCCGAGTGCAGTCCGACGGCATAGACATAAGTATATCTGGGCTGCTCGGGCTCGAGTTCGGCGGCCCGGCGCAATTCCTCGAGCGCCGCGTCTTCTCGCTTGAGTCGCACCAGCACCAGTCCGAGCGCGTGATGAAGACCTGCATCATTGGGAGCAAGAGCGAGTGTGGCTCGCAGCAGACTTTCGCCTTCGCCTTCCTTCCCAAGGTGGCCGTACAGATCAGCAAGGTTGACCGCCGCCGGCGCATATTGTGGGCTCAGGCGTAGCGCGGCTTTGTACTCGGTCTCGCCATCCGTCGTAAGGCCGCGCCGAGCATAGAAGTTTCCAAGCGTCGCGCGCGCTTCGGGCCTGTCTGCATTTAATCGCTGCGCGGCGATGAACTCGGCAGCCGTGCGCTCGAAGCGCTCGCGATCCGCGGCAGGCTGGCTCGCCGCAGGAACATCAGCAAGCAATGAGACGGCCCTCATGCGTACACCGAGACTGCCATCTGAAAGCAGCGGGGAAAGGATCGGCCAAAGCTGAGTGCCTGGCACACCTTCGAGCATATCGAGCGCGCCGATGCGCACCATGGGATCGGGATCGGAAAGACCGTTCCGTGCCAAGCTGATGTTGGAAGGCGAGACGCGCGAACGAAGCTCGGTGAGTGCACTTGCGCGGGCAAAGGCAGGCGCATTTCGGTCGGCGGCAACGGCTGCCAGCAGACTCGCCGCATCCAGTTGGTCGGTCCATGCCGCATGAAAAGCCGCGGCATAGTTCTGAAATCCTTTGCGGTTCGGCCCGTACCATCCTTCGATTGCCGAGGCTGCCCATTCGGCCGATTTGTCTTTGTGACAGTCATTGCAGGCATTGGGCGTCTCAAGCTTCATCGACAGATCCGGACGCGGGACGCGGAAGCTGTGGTCGTGTCGCGTGTCGACCACCATGTAAGTCCGCGCCGGCATGTGGCATGAGGCGCAGCCGATCGGCGGGGTGGCCCCCTCATGGTGGTTATGGCTCGCATTCGCGTACTTGGCGGGCGCATGACATTGGAGACAGACGGCGTCACCGGAAAGCCGCAGCTCCGCGGTGTGCGGGTCGTGGCAATCGCTACAGGTCACGCCCGCCGCGAACATCTTGCTCTGCTTGAAGGAGCCGTAGTTATAGACCTCGTCGAGCATCTGCCCATCGGCGGAGTAAAGTCCTCGGCCGAGGAGCGCTACGGCATGCGTGTCGGAGAGGCGTTGGCCGGGGACCCAATCCTCTGAGAACTGGCCACGGCGCGCATGGCACAGCCCACAAGTCTCAAGCTCCTTGCGCAATTCGGCTGGCGCGATGCTGCGCTCGGGCTGGCCGGTTTCCGTGTTCCGGTTCCAGGCCACTCCGTTCCGTTCTCCGAACCTCACCAAGAGACCCATATCGGCGTCGTCGCTCTTGCCGAATGGCCACCAGCTCCCCTTGTCGTGCGCCCAGGCGACGTGCTTTGAGCCCTGTCCGTGACACGCCTCGCAGCCCACGCTGATCTCTGACCAAGTCGTGGCGAAGCGATCGCTCGACGCGTCGTAATTCTTGCGCACACCCGTGGAGTGGCACTCCGCGCACATGGAGTTCCAGTTCTGGTTCAACTTGGTCCAGTGCAGGATGTCGTCGTGCTTGATCTCTTCATTGGGATAGAGATGGAACCAGCGCTGTCC
>CAZUPX010000025.1:0-7465 GCA_964622155.1 uncultured Planctomycetaceae bacterium
ACGGTGCACATCAGCCACCAGGCGCGAATTCGCAGGTTGAAGCTGTCGACCAGCGCAGGGTTGAGCCCGATGTCGGGCTGATCTTTCAATCGATACCCAACAAACGTGGCCGTGCCCAACACGGCCAACACTCCTCCAACCAGGCTCAGGGTAATCACGTCGGGCATGCTGATCGAGTCACTCGCGAAACGGCAATACGTTCGGGCGGAGGTCGGTTTACAGATCTCTCAAACGGCAAACGGCAGAGCGCGCTCGCTTCAGAAATTCGACTTTCGGCTCGCCGGATTCCAGCCACATCGGCGCGCCAAACGTCACCAGGCTCAACAGCGGCACGGGCAGGAACTCGCCGCGCGGCAAAACCCGGTTCAGATTATCGATGTGCACCGGCACCAGTTCCAGGTCGGGTCGTTTTTTGGCCAGGTAGTACAGTCCACTCTTGAACTCGCCCACGTCCGATTCCGTGTTGCGGCTTCCCTCGGGAAACACAATCAGCGAGTGCCGGTCGGTGATCTCACGCAGCATCATGTCGACCGGGCTCTGGTGCACCTTGATGTCGGTGCGGTCAATCAGCAGCGCGTTGAACGTGCGGGCCATGTAGCGGCGCACGGCCCCTTTTTCCCAATAGTCCTTGGCCGCCACAGGGCGTGTGAGCGTACGGAGGTCGGAGGGGAGCGATGCCCACAGCACGATCGCGTCCAGGTGACTTGTGTGGTTGGCAAAATAGACTCGCTGGCAAGTATCCGGCTGGCAGTCGATCCAGCGCACGCTGGCCCCGCTAAGGATTCGGGCCACAACAGCCAAAAATGCGCCAGTCATCATCCAAGCTGCTCGGTTTCGAGTTGCCCTCTCGTTTCGCACACAGCGAGAGCCAATGGCATAATATCGCCCGTGGCTCGGCGCGGCAAAGCCAGCGGTGCGGCCGATCATTGGTAGCCGCCAGGCGAAGCAACGCCACATCCCGCGTCGCGCCCAGCAATTCGCTCATCGCAACGAGGGAGTTCCGGGCACTGGTTCGGCCCCCGCGGCTCCGCCTCGGCGTCGGCGGCGAACCAGGTTGCACTTTTGGCTGTAGACGCCGGCGATCAGTGCGGCCTGACCGACGCCTAGCGGCAGTCGCACGATGCCTCCATTGGGCAACTCGATTTCCACCGGCGACGCCTTGAGCGAGACCGGCAGAAAGACCGCCTCCCCCGCCTCCTCCGACTCGGCTTGCAGGCGATCGGCTTCGTCCTCAACCAGAGATTCTGGGACCCCGTTCTTCAGCCGCCGTAACCAGCGGTAGAAGCTCGACCGGGCGACTCCTTCCCGCAGGCAGTAAACATCGACGCTCAGCCCGCTTGTCTTCTGGCTTTCCAGCCGCTGCTGCCAGTCCAGCCAATCATCCAAAGCAGCAGCCGGTGTTCCACTTCTTGCCATCACTCGCCTCCATCAGTAACTGAGACAACTGCTCTCAGCCTATCAGCGATGGCAAGTATGGATTCGGCGGACGCTTACCGAGGCCGGGGTTGGACTGGGAAAGCGAATGTTTTTCGGGATGCTTCCGAATTCTTAAACCGCCCATTCTATTGCCATAGCCTCTGTAAGATGCTATCGCAGGGATTTGATTGATGTGGATGTTGGCTATTCCATGTTCGCTTGATGCGACCGTTTGAGCCTGATGATTCCGCCAGTCAGTAGACGTTTTGCAGCATAAAGTGGGATGTGGCGCGTGAAGGAAGAACCGGAGGCACGACAGAACCAGGGCGACCCGGACGGGAACACGTCCTGGCACGCATTGCAATCCACCGATGTCGCGGCCCGGCTAGATGTTGAGTTCCGCACCGGACTAGGCGTTGAACAGGTCAATGCAAGAAGACGACTCTATGGGGCAAATCGTCTGGCGGAAACACCGCCACGAAGCGCACTGCTTGTCTTTATTGCCCAGTTCAAAAGCCTGCTCATTGTAATACTCCTTGTAGCCGCCGCCCTGGCAGGCGCGCTCGGAGCGGTCAAGGATGCGTCAGTCATCCTGGCCGTTGTCGTTCTCAATGCAATCCTTGGCTTTTACCAGGAGTTCCGCGCCGAACGGAGCCTGCTCGCGCTCAAAACCATGTTGCCTCGCTTAGCACGAGTAAGACGGGCGGGAACCGTCCAGCAGATACCTACAGAGCAGTTGGTGCCGGGTGACCTTGTACTCTTGGAGGCGGGGGAAAGAGTGCCGGCCGACGGTCGCATCGCCGAGGCCGTAACGTTACAAATCGATGAGTCCGGCCTGACCGGCGAATCGTTACCCGTTTCCAAGGTGTCGGAGGAAACACTTCCACCAGGCGCTGCGCTCGCCGATCAGCGCAACATGGCGTTCATGAACACGATTGTCACTCGCGGACGGGGAGAGTTAGTTGTAACGGCCATCGGAATGGCTACGTCGATGGGCATGCTGTCGCGAGAACTCGCTGAGGCGAAAGAGCCTCCGAGTCCGCTGGAGCTGCAACTCAACCAGTTGGGCAAGCGCCTTGCAATGGTCGCACTGGGGCTGGTCGGCGTTCTCGTCATGATTGAGCTTTCTCAGCGCGAGCCGTTTGCTCACATCATAATTGAAGCGATCTCGCTCGCTGTGGCGTCAATTCCAGAAGGGCTTCCCGCCGTCGTTACGATCACACTTGCCCTGGGAATGCACCGCATGGCGCGACGGGGTGCGATCATCAAGCGCCTGTCGAGTGTGGAAACGCTGGGTTGTGCGACAGTTATCTGTTCCGACAAGACAGGAACGCTTACCGTCAATCAAATGACGGTACGGTCCGTGTTTTTTCGTGGCCGCTGGTTTAGTGTTTCAGGCGAAGGGTATCGGCCTCTCGGTGAAATCAGCGCTGATGACAGCGGTTCGTTACCTGACCTTGAGGCTTTGATGCAGCCGGCAGTCTTATGCAATGACAGCCGCCTGCGGGATGGTGAGTTAATCGGCGATCCGACGGAGGGGGCACTGCTCGCGTTGGCAACTAAGGGCGGCGTCGATTCGGAACACATGCGGCAGCGATTGCCGCGGATTGCGGAGATACCGTTTGACTCAGCCCACAAGTACATGGCGACGTTTCACCATGATGAAACCAATGTGCGGCTATTCGTCAAGGGTGCCCCGGATATCTTGCTGGAAAAGTGCATGTCGTGCTCGGGCGCGGACTCTGGTTTACTATTTGACCAGCAACGGCAGGAAATTAAAGCCGCATACGATCGAATGGCCAGTCAAGGGCTGCGTGGGATTCTTGTCGCAAGCCGCAACTTACTGGTAGGAGATTTCGATCCCGCGCAATCCCTTTTGCCGCATGTGCGTGATCTTGCCTTTGTAAGCCTGCTCGGCATGATGGACCCGCCCCGGCCCGAGGTGAAGGAGGCTATCGCCCAGTGCCATCACGCGGGCATTCAGGTAAAGATGATTACGGGGGATCATCCCGGGACGGCAGCAGCCATTGCAAGCGAGCTGGGGCTGACGGGGCGGGTGATAAGTGGTGCAGAACTCGACAGATTGAAACCTGAGGAGCTTGCGGCCCAGATTGGTGAATTGAGCGTATTCGCGCGCGTCGTACCTCAGCAGAAAGTCAAGATCGTCATGGCCCTCAAGGCAAAGGGGCATGTTGTGGCGATGACTGGCGACGGGGTGAATGACGCCCCAGCTTTGAAGAGCGCCGATATCGGCGTCGCAATGGGAATTGCAGGGACGGAGGTCGCAAAGGAAGCTGCGACGATGGTCCTTACCGATGACAATTTCGCAACCATTGTTCGGGCAGTGAGAGAGGGGCGCACACTTTACGACAACATTGTTAAGTTCATCCGATTCCAGCTTTCGACCACGATGGGTGCGATGTTGACGGTCTTCGGGGCATCGATAATTGGCTTGCCCGATCCCTTTACGCCGATTCAGATCTTATGGGTGGCCATGATTATGGATGGTCCGCCAGCGGTAGCACTGGCGCTCGACTCTGCGCGGTTTGGAATCATGAGTGAGCCGCCCCGCCGTCCAGTTGAGCCAATTCTGGGACTGCACCGCCTGAGTCACATACTAGGCTATGGGCTAATCATGATGTCTGGCACACTCGGTGTGCTGTGGGTCGCTACCCGAACCGGAACGGCGGAGCATGCGCTCACGCTTGCATTTACGACCTTTGTACTGTTTCAGGTTTTTAATGCGTTCAACGCGCGGGTTGAGCGTGGGACAACGTTCAACAAGCGGTTCTTCACAAATCCGTTGCTGTGGGTGTCGCTGGGCGTGGTGTTTTTTTTGCAGATCGTCGCGGTTTATTGGGCACCGGCACAGGCCATCATTGGAACTGTCAGTCTCGACGCAAGCGACTGGTTCGTATGCTGTGGGGTGGCCTCATCGATTCTTCTCCTTGAAGAGGCACGCAAGCTACTTGTGACCTTGCTGTCGCCTTGCATGGAGCTGCGGAATTGACAGCTATCGCCGTCGGCAACGCGAAAGGCAACTGCGCGAGTCCGTCACATCGACCTCGGCCAGGAAGTATCGCTTCCAAATCGCGCGGCTGCCGGGCGCAAAGAACCTGCGCCGTCTCAAGAACTCGTGAGAACAGCCTTGATTCCTGAGAATCCGATCTAACGACTGTTTCATGGCACTGATGATCCTTCAATCCCCTCAGATCTGCTCAAGCAAGTACTTCAGCGAATCGCATGCATTCACAACTCGCCGACCGTTCGATAACCGGACCAGTCGCTGATCGAGCGCCGCGGTCACACGGCGAAGCGCATGCGATTGGTCGGGGCTCAGGTGAGTGTTGATAGGTGTCAGGCGTACTTCTTTCGTCCTTTAGCTTGGGCACCAGTGTACCTCTCACCAACGGTTCCGGTCGTACATCGCAACCGATCCGCCTTCGGCGGACTCGGGGCCACTCGGTTGCACGGCTCGGCGTGAGCTCGCCGAAACGGCGGGCATGGTCGATAGCGTGGGTGTCTCCAGAACGCCGATCCGCGCATTGAGCGGGCGACGATCGCCTCAGCGGCTTTCCGGCCGATATGCTCGGGGCGCGTGGATCTTTCCGCGTCTTGTATGGAGCAAATGGACCGCCGCCATGCTCTCCCGAGCGGCTCGGCGCGCTTCGACCGCTTGCAGCCCGTTGAAAAAGCCATCCTGGCATTTTTCAACCTCGCCAAGTGCGCCCCGATTCCATCGGGGTCATCACATCCGTGCGATGTAGCAGCCTGTCGATAAATCAACAGGCTGCTAGCTGACGCAATTCTCCGTCGGCCGCTACAATTGTCCCGCGGGCTGTGATACGTCGACCAGCTATGCCGGGGACACGCGGTGCTATCCAAGAATATTATCTGCGTTGTGATCGATCGAATGCACGCCGGAATGGTCGGAGCCTATGGCAACAGTTGGATCCACTCGGATCATCTCGATCGGCTCGCCTGTGATTCGATTCTGTTCGACCAGGCGTACTGTACAACACCCCAACTCGAACCGCTGTATCGCGCCTTGTGGCTTGGGGTCGGGCCCTCCAAGCAGCAGCAAGCTCAAGGCGCAAGTTTGCCCCGGCTACTTTCGAACGCAGGTTGGCACTCCGCGCTGGTGACCGACGAAGCGCACGTCGCCGAGTTGACCTGGTCGACGGAATTCGAAGAGCTAATTGTCGTCGACCCCACGCCGGGGCATCTGACGGCCGCCAACACGTCGCAGACTCAGTTGGCGCGTACCTTTGGCGCGGCGTCTACCTGGCTGGAAACCGCGCGGCAGCCGTTTTGCCTGTGGTTGCACGCACGCGGTATGGGTGGAGCGTGGGACGCCCCGTTGACGCTTCGCAATCAATTTGCCGATGCAGAAGATCCCACACCGCCAACCTTGGTCGAACCGCCAAACAGGATGCTCGACGAAGACTTCGATCCCGACGAATTGCTGGGGATCACGCACGCATATGCGGGTCAAGTCGCGCTCGTAGACGAGTGTATTGCCACAATGATGGCTCATCTGCAGCAGTCGGGATTGGACACAACGACGCAGTTGACGTTTCTTTCGGCGCGCGGTTTTCCCCTGGGAGAACATCGCCGCGTTGGTGGTTTCGACGAAACGCTCTATAACGATTTGACCCAATTGGTATGGCTGATGCGGTTTCCCGACGGCCTTGGCCGATTGGATCGCAGTCAGGCGCTCGTCGTGCCGGCCGATTTGCCAGGCACCTTGCTCGACTGGCTCGGAATTGATCGCACGCGGTCGGGATCAACTGCAACCACGACGCTGATGCCGATCGTTCGCGGCGAGTGCGAGGCGATTCGCGACTGGGTGTACCTGTCGTCGCTGCACGATCGGGCCATTCGCACGCCGGCCTGGCTGCTGCGACAGCCGAACCACGGGCCGGCTGAGTTGTACGCCAAACCTGGCGATCGCTGGGAAGTCAACGAAGTGGCAAGTCTCTGTGGCGAAATCGTCGAGGGGTTGCAAGCAGTGCTCCGTCAAGCTGAAGACCCTGCCCAAACCGGCGAGCTTGCCCCCCTCGGTCCAGCTCTGTCGACCCAACTGGATTAGCCTTGCTAGCACGCGTGCTGTCGTCGATTACCGCGGGTCTTTGCAAGCAGTCGCTTGCGCGGCGATCCAATCCGGCCTAGGGTCCGCTAGTACACGTCGATATAATCCCGCTCCCTTCGTAGGAAATCTCTAGTTCTCACAACGACTTAACTCTCAAACAGCACCCGATGGTCGGACAAGGAAGTCCGAATGCATCGCGCGCGGGCGGAGCGCGATTTGTCAGGGCCGGACCCTGGATGTGCGCGGCTGCGCTGATAAGTCTGGCGCTGACAGCCACTTCACGCGCACAGGCGGCTGACACGACGCTCGAGCTGCGCATTGCGTGGGGCGGAGGCGGCGAACGTGTTTGGCGCGGCTCGATCCGACTGTCACAAGGCACGATTGGACGGCTGCAACCGCTTGGCATCGAGGCGGATGAGCCGGGGTCGATCTGGCTCGAACATGGTGGCGTCGAGATCCGTTCGCGGAGCCTGCGTGCCTACGACGGCGTCGACGTCGTGCTCACCGCCGACCTGGAATCGCGGCTGCTGGTCACGCTGGCCAACGACAGCGAGCCGGCGGGCAAGAACATTGAGATTCCGCTCCGCGATCTGATTTACCAACCGCATAACACGACGTTGGATGCCACCGACAATCGATTGCTCGTCTCACGCTCGCCAGGCGATCGGCTGCGTGTTGTCCTAGCGCGCGACGCACTCGTTTTCTCGCCAGGCGATATATTTCAGTTCGAGCTGGGCGCGTACCTGCTCGAGCCCAGTGGCACGCCGGTGCGCTACAGCGCCGTCATTGCCGCTAATCCAAGCGGCCAGCAGGTCTGGCGGCAGGAATACGAGGCCGGCGACGCGGGCACCATGACCTCGATCGAGCTGCGTGTTCCGGAGACCGAGGGGGTCTACGACCTTACGATCAGCGCTGTGCCGGTCCGCTCGCGGCCGCGGCTGGCCATGAAAAAGCAAG
>CAZUPX010000026.1:0-4392 GCA_964622155.1 uncultured Planctomycetaceae bacterium
GGAGGACGTCAATTCGTAGCTGATAGATGTCGCACCGATCAAGACAATGAACCCCGAAGGCCAGACCAAATCCAGCCATCGGGGCTTCTCACTACAACACATTCAACACCCGATCCGTCAGTCCCTTGTCGCCCAACAGGATGTTGAGCTTCGAGTTGGCGGCGACCTTTTCCAGGACCTCCAGCTCGCGCAGGCGCATCAGGGTCGGGTTGTCAGCCAACAGCTTGGCGATGTTGGCTTGGCTGCGCATTGCGGCCGTCTCCTCGCGGCGAGCGATGAGGTTGGCCTCGGTGGCCTTCTTGGCCTCCGTCACCTTGTTCATCAGGTCCTTCATCTCGCCGGGCAGGATAATATCGCGGATACCCACGGCGCTCAGCTCGACGCCCAGCGTCTTGGCACGCGCACGCACCATGTCGGCCAGCTCGCTCGCCACGCCGTCCTTCTTCATCAGGAACGTGTCGAGTTCGCGGGCACCCACCACGGCGCGCAGCGCCAACTGCGCCTCGCGGTAGAGCGCCTGCCGTACGTCGTCCACGGTGCTCACCGCCGTCCGGGCATCGGCGACGCGACACGTGACGACCGCATTCATACGTAGCGCGGTTGAATATCTGATCCACAGGCTATGAAGGACATTGACCCGCATAGGACGAGCAAGGCCGGCTTTTGCCGCGCGGATTTGTAGCCAATTTGTAGCCAATCTGTAGCCAACACGCGGAACAGCGGCGCACTTCGTAGACATTCGTGGAAATCACGCTCGCCACAACGTGCAACACGTGCAAACGTTGGGCGCTGGCGGACGACTTGGACACATGTCCAGGTAGGACTCGAAATCAGGTGCCCCGCAAGGGGTTGTGGGTTCGAATCCCATGCCCTCCGCTTTCGCACAACAAGTAGCCCCGCCTAGAGTTGCGGGGCTTTTCTTTTTCGCTCAGTAGACGCCAAAATCAGCGCCCTGGGCGGCCCGATGTAGCCAAAATGTAGCCAATCTCGAGATGAAGACGCGTTGGAAGTAGACGCACTTGCAAGAGCGTCGTGGACGCGCATACGGCGGACCTGCCCGCACAGTGATGGACGGTCGCGGACGTTCTAGGGCTCGATAACGTGGTCCTGGCGACCGATGGTTTCAGCCGCCAATGTGCGAGTCGGGATTCTGAAGAATCAAAGTTGTTCGAGTTGCTAGAACGGATCTTGAGCGTCTCAGAATTGCCACAAGTTCGCCCAGGCCGCCGAATGCGTCGGTCGATGTGACCGATGCGCGTCGATGCATCAGCACGGTTAACTTTCTCGATACTCGCGCGACAAGAAGAAGCTCCTGTTGGTCAGCACCAAGGCAACGGACAGCACGGTCAGGAGGGCGGTCTGGATGATCTTGCTGTCGGGGTGGGTGGAGAAGAGTTCGTTGAAGTAACCCGCGGTGACGTGAAAGATGATCGCAATCAGGATGTTGCGGCCGGTCCTATAGTACAGCCAGTTCAAGATGATGACGAAGGGAATGGTGCTGAAGGCGAAGTTCAGGCTATATACGAGCCCTTCCGCGGCCACGTTGCTGTGGTAGTAGCCCTTGATGAACGCGAGCGGGAAGTGCCACAGGGCCCAGTAGACGGCGAACAGGAGCGAGGTGTTTACGAGGTTCATCCGGGAGCGCAGGCAGTCGGTGCCATAGGAGTGCCAGGCCAGCTCCTCGGCCGGGGGCGCCAGAAAGAGCATGAACCAGCCTGGCAAAATTCCGGCGGCGAACGACGATGTTGGTGCTAGAGCGAACTGATCCCCGCTGTATCCGAAGAGGAGGGAGATTGCCTGCGCGAGAAGAATGCTTCCCAGCAAGAGGAAACAGGTCACAAAGAGATAAACGGGTCGGACCGCCTTGAGGTTCAGCGTGCGCGATTTGATGTCCCTCCTCAAGTCGGGATCGGGCCAGATCATGCAAAATGCGATAACTGCCGGAGCAAACAAGCCCGCGAGACCGAGCAAGCTGACAGCCACTTCATGAGTTTGGTTCGCGGGCTCTAAGTGACTCACGTAAGCAGCCGCAAACCAAAATGCCCAGGGAATGGCCATGCACAAGGCATAGAAAAGAACAGGGTAGCGATATTTCTCAATGAGCACGCGGGTTTCTCGCTCAAAAAAGACAACCGGACCGAGTCAACTCGCTCACCGCAGCAACTTGAAGGGGCGCTTCAAAGCCCGCCGGCGACGGTGCCGGCTTGACTTGGTTTCAGACGCATTGGCAAGCTCGACCAAATGTAGTCACGACTGTTGTCCGACGACAGCCACCGCGGGGGAACTGCGGATTGAAAGACCAATTCGCTGTCTTGGCCACCGCGCCCCTCGCGTTTGCTTCGTCGCAGGCTACCGCACCGAGCCTTGCGCGCGTCGGTCCGACGCATCGACGCCTTCAGACCGACTGAAACCACTGGCTCCGATAGTCCCCCCTCTGTCCAGCTCCGAGCTACGCTCGACGCCGGGACTTCGCAGGTTTTCGCGGGGCCTGCATGATCGCGTCGAGCTTGCTGGCGGCCTCGAGCTGCATGGTCGGCACGACGTGGGAGTACGTGTCGAGTGTGATGCCGATCTGTGAATGGCCGAGGCGCTCCTGGACGACCTTGGGATGCACACCAGCGGCCAGCAAGAGTGTGGCCGACGTGTGCCGCAGGTCGTGGAAGCGGATGACGGGAAGTTCGGCAGCGAGCAGTAGCGGGAAACTCTATCCAAGACACTGGTGTCGTTGGTCGGGGCAGGCCGCAGTTGGCATTGTATTCAACGCGTGCGTGCGCCCGCGCGCACGCGGGAGGAACCTCAAGCGCAATGGGAACTGTCGCGACAGTCTGCGTCAGTAGCGGTGTGAACCGCCTGCCACCCCCACCGGTGGTGCGCTTCCTTCCTGCGCCCACTGCGCATAGTTTCCCACCCCCACCCCGGCCGCGGGATACATAGTCCGTCCGTCCGCGAAGAGTGTCGCTGCGCAATCCTACTGGATTCCGCGAACGTGCATCCCGAAGGCGAAGTACGCCGGACGGGCGTGGAAGGTTGGCCCCGTAAACGCGACGTTCGGCCCGTGTCGCGGCCGGTGGCAAGACGAAATCACCTGAGTATCGAGACCTCGTTGCCGTCAATGAGTAAAGTGGCTGACCAAAAACCGGCATCAATTTGGACGTTTGTAACAGTCGCATCAAGCCGTGCGACAGGAACGCCGTCAATCGAAATCGTTGTCGGCGAGAAAGCAAAGATGTGACCGCCGGCTTCGATCTCGGTCCTTGCAGCATTTTCGGAGCAAGAGAACGGTCCGTTGATCTTGGCAGTCATTCCATTGGGCAGCGATGCCATGCCCGAGACTGTTGACGTCAGGTGCGCAAACGCGAAAAGGCAAACTGCGGTTGCAATGCAGAAAAGTACCATGCCGATTACGACCGCTCCGAAGAGTTTCGCCTTGCGTTCCATTTTCATGCCCGTCCTTGAAGTGTCGTATAGGCATTCAGGCAACGACAGAGCGTAGCGAAACCATGCACTACACGGCAATACTGAACGCAGCCAACGACAAAACGCCCCGACGTTTGCGACGTGGGGCGTTGGGATGGAACCCCGGGCGGGGCCTAGCCGTTGGCGGCGAAGTGGCCGCTATCGGTTTTCGTGAATCGGGCCGCTTTTGAAACCGCTTCCGACACGCAGCGGGCTGGCTTGCCTGTCTTGCCAACTCGACGTAACGCGAGACCGCCTCGCAATCCGCGTCCAGTCGACGTCGATCCGCCGCTGCGACCAGCCGCGCCCACGCAATGTCAGAATGGACTGTACCGTGGTCATCTTGAGTCGATTCGCCATCTCGGCCTCCTTCCTCGGCGACGCCGCTAAGAAGGCCATTAGGCCGAATCATCCTTACTCAAGCTGGCTGGTTTTAACGCGCCGATGGGTGGCTGGTTTTAAGCGCCGACTGACAGTAGATGGCCCTATCTCGCGTGATCCTGACTCCGTTCGGTAGCGGCCAGGGATAGTTGCCGGTACCGAACCACACAACCGTCACGTTTTGATAGGTGCCTGGAGCAAAGTTCATCGCCTTGGGCAGGGATTTGTGTTCAACGCCAAAGCGATAGAGCCACCTCGAATCAGTCGCTTCACGGCGCGCATCGAATCGGTCATGGCCCCATGAATAATCCCGGTTAATCCACCCCCGAACCGGATGCAATCGCCTCGAGCCCTTCCTCTTCCACGTCGAACATATCGGCTTCATCAATCGCCAAGGCGAACGCTCTCGATTGGACGAGGTGCTCGCTGATCGATTCGGCGGTCGGGTTGATGTCGCGGGAGTCGGCCGCGGCAGTGATTGCCGTTGCTTGCTGAGATGAGAGGACCGCGGTCGACGTCGGCGCGGACAGGGTTGCCAAAGCGGAGGCGATACCG
>CAZUPX010000027.1:0-2035 GCA_964622155.1 uncultured Planctomycetaceae bacterium
CCTGGAGCCCCTACGCCAGTTTCGCCTCGATGAACCCAATCCTGACATTGATCTCGTCGGGCTTGGGTTACCTGGGGGGCTATATCGAGGCGCTCGGCAAGCCGGGCTGCTCGGTGATCCTAGTCACGCCGTGTCCGGACGAGTGGGACATGGAGCATCATCCGGCGTATCGCGAGGTTTGGCAGCGCGTGCTGCCGGCCAGCCGCGATCCGTACGAAATCAGCGAGCGGTGGATCGATGAGTTTGCTACGCGCGGCGACTACATCGAGCGCTACCGCAACGGCGTGGCGTTTCACCCGGTACATGCCATCCTGGCGACGCATCCCTTGAAGCGGCTGCGGCACGCTGGCCGCGTATTTGTGGCCGGAGCGCAGGACCCTGCCCTGCCGCGTCACGTTGGGTTCGAGCCGACCGCCACGATCAATGACGCGATCGTCGCGGCCGAGTCCATTCATGGCCGCGATTGTTCGATCGTGTGCATCGACACGACGATGCGGATGTAGATGGCGCATGGCCTCTGAATCGGGTGCCACTGGCGTCTCGCCAGTGCTGCACGAGACGCTGGCAAGCACTGGCGAGACGCCAGTGCCACCCAAGACTCCGCACCCAGCAACCGTCACGGCCCGGTCTCCAAGATCGGTTGCCCGCGCAGGTCTTCGGGGGCATTGACCAGATTGGCTCGGGCCGGTGCGCCGCCGGCGAACTCGACCACGTAGCCGCTCTCGTGCGCCTCGCCAGCCGGAAAGTCGGTGCTCAAAATGTGCGCGCCGCTGGCCAGTGCCGCGTCGCGACGCGATTGCGCGCGGGTCGGGTCCTTGAGCAAGTCGGAGTCGGCACGCGTGCGGATGAAGTATCCGGCCTTGGCCAGACGCGGGATGTCGGGCGAGCGGGGATTGTCGAGCACCAGAGTGGCGCCGTCGTCGCGCGTCGCGTCGGAGCGAACGAACATTACGCGGCTGGCCAGCGACGGATGTTCCTTCGTGTACAGCTCCCGCATGGCGTTATCATCGTGCAGGATGAACAGCACCTTGCCACGGCTGGCGGCCAGCGTGGGCCAGCCGGTTTTCTCGATCGCCTCGCGCAGCGTGGCGGCGCCGCCACGCACATCGTCGGGCGCGATCAGCCGCTCGGTGGACACGCCCTCGCGCAAGACCTGGTCGAGATGGTCGAGCGCCGCGGCGTCGGGCATGCGAATCCGGCTGTCGAGCCGCGGCCCTTCCTTCTTGATCTCGAACAAGAACGAGACCGGCACGTGACGCGGATGAGCCTCCGACCATTTGCGCACCGTGGCCAGCGCGTCGCTCAGCCGGCGGCAAGTCGTGCCCTCGTCGACGATCGGCACGTGAAATACTTCGAATTCGCCGTTCTTGTAGTGAGGGTCGAGCTCGAAGCTGCGCACACCGTGGTCCAGCTGCACGTCGAGTGGCGGGTGCGAGTAGTTCCAGTCGCGCGTGCTGCTGGCTTGCTTGCGGACGTGGTAACTGTTGTGCGTGCCGATGTACTGCAGTTGATTGATCCGCAGTTGGTCGATCGCCGGCGGTTCGGCGGCAAAAGCGCTGGACGCCAGGACGGCGCTCATCGCGACAATGCGGCAGACCAATCGAGGCACGCAAGCGGCGTGATGCAGTGAGTCGCCGCGCAAACGCCGAGCAACATCTCGCATGATGGAATCGCCTTCCTCGTTGACCAGCCCCGCGATCATGCCGATGTCTCTCGGCCGGTGTACAGCGCCTCGATCGGGCGGCCGCTGTTGAGTCGCAACGGCCGGCCCTGCATATCGCGCAGCTCAGTTGCCGGATCGATGCCCAGCGCCGTGTAAACGGTGGCCGCGACGTCGGAATGGCGATACGGCGTGGTGGCCGGATAGGCGCCTACGGCATCCGACTTGCCAATCACTTGCCCGCCACGCACGCCGGCGCCGGCAAACAGGCCAAAGAAACAATTCATCCAATGGTCGCGCCCCGGACTGGTGAAGTAGGGCGACGAACCGTTGGGCTGCACGAGCTTGGGCGTCCGGCCGAACTCGCCCATGATG
>CAZUPX010000028.1:0-1688 GCA_964622155.1 uncultured Planctomycetaceae bacterium
TTAGACGCGAATCCGAAACCGAGCGAGCAAGAAATTCGATTTCAACTGGCCGGCAATTTGTGTCGCTGTACCGGCTACGACAAGATCGTGCGGGCAGTGCAAGATTCGGTAAAGGCGCTGGCGGCCGCCGGTCAGCGTCCGCACGCCGCGGCAGCGGGGCCGAACGGGAGTGGCGTAACGCCGGCCAGAGCGAAGACAAGTTAGCGAGGGTCTCGCAATTTCCCTCTCCCTCGATGGGAGAGGGTGGCGAGGAACGAGCCGGGTGAGGGTGGAGACGCTGGCCAGGTACGCCCCCTCACTCTAACCCTCTCCCACGATGGGCGAGGGAAGAAAATACGGGAGCATCATCAATGGGCACGTCGAAGGAAGTGACTAAGAAATACAAAGTGATCGGCACGCGGCCCATTCGGCACGATGGGGCCGACAAGGTCACCGGCCGCGCGATCTACGGTGCCGATTTCAAATTGGCGGGCACGGTGCACGGCAAGATTCTACGCAGCCCGCACGCTCACGCGCGGATCAAGTCCATCGACACCTCCGCGGCCGGTAAGCTGCCCGGCGTGTATGCCGTTGCCACCGCAGCCGACTTTCCGAGCTTGAAAAACAAGATCGCCAACCTCGGCGAGGGCTCGGTCAACCTGGCACATCTTGGCGCGAACGTGTTGGCCCACGGCAAGGTGCTGTACAAGGGGCACGCCGTGGCCGCGGTCGCTGCCGCGAATCCACATTTGGCGGAAGAGGCTGCGCGGCTGATCAAGGTCGAATATGAGCTGCTGCCCGCGATCACCTGGGTGCTGGACGCGATGAGCGACGAAGCGCCGCTGCTGCACGATGACGTCCGCACCAACTCAATGGGCAAGAAGTCCGAGAAGCCCAGCAACATCGCCACGCACCTGCATTTCGAGACCGGCAAAGTCGACGAGGCGTTCAAGAAAGCCGACGTGATCGTGGAGCGTGAGTTTCGTTCGGCCAGCGTGCACCAGGGGTATATCGAGCCGCACGTGGCGACGGCGCTGTGGAACGAGGACGGACACCTGACGATTTGGACGTCGACGCAAGGGGCGTTCACCGCTCGCCAGCAGACGGCCGAGCTATTGCAGATTCCGGTTTCGCAGGTGACGGTCGTGCCGTGCGAGATCGGCGGCGGATTTGGCGGAAAGATCGCCGTGTACCTGGAGCCGGTGGCCGCCGTGCTGAGCCGCAAGTGCGGCCGGCCGGTCAAGATGGTGATGAACCGCGACGAAGTGTTCGAAGGCACGGGACCGACGCCGGGCTCGTTCGTGCGTGTCAAGCTGGGAGCCACCAACGACGGAAAGCTCGTGGCCGGCGAGGCCTGGCTGGCCTACGACGCCGGCGCGTTTCCTGGCGGAATGATTGGGCCGGGCTGCATGTGCGTCTTCAGTTGTTACGAGATCCCCAATGCGCGCGTCGACGGCTACGACGTTCTCGACAACAAGCCCAAGACGCAAGCCTATCGTGCCCCAGGCGCCACGCAGGCGGCCTTTGCGTGTGAGAGCGTCATCGACGAGTTGGGCGAGAAGCTCGGTATCGATCCGATTGAGTTTCGCTTGAAGAACGCGGCGAAAGAGGGTACGCGGCGCGTCGACGGGCCGGTCTATCCGCGGATCGGTTTCATCGAGACGCTTGAGGCGGCCAAGAACAGCGACCATTGGCGCTCGGCCTTGACG
>CAZUPX010000029.1:0-8413 GCA_964622155.1 uncultured Planctomycetaceae bacterium
ATGTAGGCGTCGGCGCCGTCGACGCTGCTCCAGGTGAGGGTCGCGCGGCCCTTGACTCTGGCCGAGGACGACCCGTTGCACATACCGCGGCCCGACAAAAACGTAGGCTCCGCTCAACCATGAAGCTACGCGACAGCGGTATGCCGGCCGAATCGCTCTGGGAGTCGATGTTCGACGTCGAGCGGATCGTTTCGGCGCTGGGCATTGATTCGACTCTTAGTGACGTGGCAGAGTTTGGCTGTGGCTATGGCACGTTTACCGTCCCCGTCGCGCGGGTCGTCACCGGCACGGTCTACGCGTTCGACATCGACCCGGCAATGATTGAACGCACCGAACAGCGGTCCAAGTCGGCAGGACTGACGAACGTGGTCTGCCGACATCGCGATGCAGCGGAACAGGGATTTGGAATGCCCGCTGGCGCCGTCGACGCAGCTCTCTTGTTCAACATTCTTCACTGCGAGAATCCCTTGCAACTCCTCAGCCACACGGTCGATGCTGTCCAGACCGGCGGGGTGGTGCTGGTGATTCATTGGCGATTCGACTCGAGCACGCCGCGCGGACCGAGCCTCGACATTCGCCCCAAACCGGAACAAATCGTGCAGTGGACACAGCAGACCGGCAAGTTGAGCCTCGTCGGCGAAACGCTCGACTTACCGCTTTGGCACTATGGCCTGAGATTCACGAGGCGATAGAACGCGACGGTTACGGCATACTCGCCTTCCGCTCGCGGATCTGAGGCGGACTCGAAATCATCGAGCCATTCTTCCAGCCGGCGCTGGAGGTGTTCGATCCGCTTTTCAGACGCGCGAATCCTCAAACGCTTTACCATCAGCGCCGGCTTCGGCGACCGCTTGCCGGCCATCTGCTGCGCCTCAACGAGCTCGTCGTGCGTCACGCGGAGAACTTGACTGATGATCGCGTGTTTGGCGACGACCTTTCGCCCAAAGAGGTGCTCGTCGACTACCACGCGATCGGACACCGCCTGATAGTATTTCTCGGTCGTGCCGCGTAGCTTTCGGGTCGCGACCTGGCGGATCAAGCCCGCCCGCTCGAGAACGCCCAGGTGATGGTAGAAATGCGTGGGCTGTTTCCCGAGCGCCAGGGCGAGTTGCTTGCCCGTTCGCGCCGTGTCGATCAGGCATTCGAAGGCCCGATATCGCAAGGGATGCGCCAGCGCCCTGAGCTGCGTAAAGCTGCTCAGCGTGAGGGGCGCGTTGGCGCGTTTTGTGACCGGCATTGCCTCAACTCCGTTGATTGTTTAAATTATTTTGAATAATAAGCCAAGCTTCGGTCGTCGGGCACGAATTGTCAAGAGAAGGGCCGCCCACTCTCCCCTGCTGAGGAGATCAACAATGTTTTCGACGTGGGTGATCACAAGCGGCGCGGCCCGCTACTTGTTGCTCGTGGTGGCAATCCTGATTGTCGTCGGACTGGTGTCGGTGGCCAGATTGACCGGCCAGAAGAAAGACCGAACGCGTGGCGACGTGCTGAGTGCGCTCGCCCAGGCTGAAAGCGCTCTGACAAAGCAGCCGGACGAGCCGGAAGTCCGGCAGCGGCTCGCGCAGCTTCTGTTCGAGTCTGGAGATTTCTGGCGCGCCGCCGACGTGATCCGTCCCGCACTGAACTCCAACAAAGCATCGATCACGACAATCCTCTTGGCCGCCGACCTGGAGTATTTGCTCGGGCGTCACGCCGAGGCCGAGAGGTTGTACCAGGAACTGCTCGCGCGGCCGCAGGCAGACCGCCAAAGCCTCGTAAGGGCCACGGTGGGCCTCGGCTTCGTCTACTATCAAACCAACTGGTTCGATCGCTTCGGTGAGCTCGACCTCCCTCGGGGCGTCGAGTTTCCTGGGGAAAAAGTGATCCGGAGTTTTGACAAGAACAACCCACCATACCGGCTAATGTGGCCTGGTGAGCGACCGCTCTGCGAAGTGCCGATGTTGCTCGCTGATCCGCTGCCGATTCTGAAGGTGGAATACGACGAGCGGCCGCTCAACGTGCTATTCGACACGGGAGCCGACATGTGTATCCTCGACTCCGACCTGGCAAAGCAGTGGGGCATCGAGGAGGTGTCGTGGACCGTCGGAGCGTTCGGCGGCGGAAAGCTTGGCCGGATGGGATACGGCAAACTGCGGAGTGTCAAAGTCGGCGACGTGACACTCGAGGGAGTTCCGATCTGGATCTTGCCCACTCAAAGGTTTTCATCGGCATTCGCGGACGGCAAGTTCCCGATCGGCGGCATCGTCGGTACGGCCTTGATCCGGCAGTTTCTGACGACAGTCGACTACGAACACAGCAAACTGGTGCTTCGTGAACGCTCGCCACAGGCCCGCCAATTGCTGCGCAAGCAACTCGACGGCCGGATTGCCGCCGAGGTCCCCTTCGTCCTGACCGCGACGCATTGGATGATGGCCCGCGGATCGCTCAACGGGCGTGATGGCTTGACGTTTTTCGTCGACTCAGGTTTGGCCTCCGCCGCCGCGTTTTCCGCGCCGCCGCAAACGTTGAGCTATGTGGGAATTCCGCTGCCCGAAAAGAAGGTTCAACCGAATTCAATCGGTGGCGGCGGAGGCTCCTGGGCCAGCGGCCAGTTTTCGATCCAGTCGCTCGGCCTCGGACACCTGCGTCAACACGAGCTCAAAGGAGAATTTGGGTCGATGGCCGAGGGCACCTACTGGCAAAACGGATTCATCCAGGACGGCTTGATCTCGCACCGCTTCTTGCGCAAGTACTCCTCCTGGACGATCGACTTCGACGAGATGAAGTATCTTTTCGTGGACTGAAGTCAACGTTGATCGTTTTCAAGGGAAAGTCTCCCTGCCCAAGAAAACCGTCAATGTGGCGGTCGCCGCGACAGTGCCCGGCGGGCGCTACCGGGAGCATTCCCACAAAGCACGGGCGTAGCTTCCGGCCGAGATAATCGCCCGCGACGTGACGTATGTTTTGTATGATGTCGCTGACGTTCCGCAGCCCAAATGGATGACGACGATGGCCTTTGACGATCTGCCGATTCTGCGCCGGTTGATGGTCCCGTACAAACCGGTGCCACTCGATCGCGCGTTTGTCGAGGGCGCGCAGAAGCAATGCCAGGACGGTGTCGATGTCGAAGTGGCGGTGCTCAATCCGGCCGAAAGCCGGCGCTTCTTTGGCGTGCCGATGGCGCGGCGCGGAATTCAGCCGGTGTGGTTGCGGATCACCAACCATGGCAGCACCGCGTATCGATTGAACCTGCTGGGCATCGACCCGAACTATTACTCTCCGTACGAAGCGGCCGGGGCCAATCACTTTTCCAGCGGCCGGCGGCTGTTGGAGTTTGGACTGTTGGCGTTGCTGTTTATTCACTTGTTGATTTTCTTGCCGCTCAAATTGCTCGGGGCGTGGCGGTCGAACCGCAAGATGGACGCCTACTTTCAGGAGTACTCGTTTCACCTCCGCCCAATCGCTCCCGGTGGGCAGTCGGAAGGTTTTGTGTTCACGAACTTGGACTTTGGCAACAAGATCGTCCACGTGCGCCTATGGGGCTCCAGCGAGACCAAGGAGTTTGTATTTACCGTGCCGGTCGGCGGGCTGAAAGCCGACTACCTGCGGCACGACTTTCAAGATCTGTATCGTGCCGACGAACTGATCGAGTGTGACGTGCCCGCGCTGCGCAAACGACTGGCCGAGGCGCCGCGAGCCACGTCCAACGCCAAGGGCGTCCGCGAGGGCGATCCGGTCAACCTGGTCGTGGTCGGCGAATTTTCGACGCTCATGGGCGCGTTTGGCGCGCGCTGGGACGAGACCGAGACGATCACGCTGGCCACCTGCTGGAAGACGACACGGTCGTTTCTTACTGGTTCGGAGTATCGCTATTCGCCGGTCAGCGCACTATATCTCTACGGGCGTTGCCAGGACTTTGCGCTGCAGCGCACTCGCGACTCGATCAACGAACGGCTGCACTTGCGGCTGTGGATCACGCCGCTGCGCTACCAGGGTCTGCCGGTGTGGATCGGACAGATCAGCCGTGACATCGGCGTGCGGCTGACGTGGCGAACCTGGAACCTGACGACACACCGGATCGATCCCGACGTGGATGAGGCTCGCGACTACGTGGTCGAGGATATGCTGCACGCCGAGCGGTTGGAGATGGCCGGCTACATCGACGGCGTGGGAGAGTGCGACGCCAAGAGTCCCCGCCACAATCTCACCGGCGATCCCTATTTCACGGATGGCAAACGGGCCGCCGTGCTCGTGTCGCAAGCGCGCACCGCGCCGAAGTTCATCGAATGGTCGTGAGGAATGATTCAGGGTGCGGTCTTGTCGCCGGGTGCCACTGCTGGGAAAGCCAGCAGTGGCACCCAGAAAACGCGCACCGTATTCGACTATCGACCGGCCCCATCGACCCATCGCTTGCGAACTCCCTCCACGCGCAGCGGACCGGCGACCTCTTTTGCGTCGCGCACGATTACGTACGAATCCGCGCCTGCGACGCTGTCCCACTCGAGTGTCGCCAGGCCCTTGGCCTTCGAGGGGCGCGAGGCGGCGGTGCGATGACCCTGCGGGCCGACGGCGACCAGCGCGTATTGGTGTTCGCCCGAGGCGTCGTCCTTGACAACCGTCGGAGACGCCGGGGTGGGAACTGCCGTTTGCTGTAGCTTGCCGCCCCAAAGCTGCAAGACCTCGGTGGCATCGGGTAGTCCACTGCCGCCAAATCCTCCTCCTCCGATCGACATCTTGCCCTGACCGATCAGCGCATCGGTCAGCGGCTCGCCGTGACCGGGGCGGAAGGTTTGAAAGCGGAGCCGGCCGGGATGCGTGAGCCCGTTCCACTGGTCTCGCGGCGTTTCGGAGAATTCGACCCCCTCGCCCTGAACGATCGCCATCTGCCGCCACGCGCCATCCAGCCAGACATTCCAGGAGATGTGGCCGGGCGCTCGGCGAATCACGCCCTCGCGTTCCACCGCGTGAAACCGGTCGTCAAACGGATCGTCGATCTCAGCCTTGATCAGCCGGCTGCGGACCCACAGGCCGCCGGCCCCCTCGCCGAGCGACCGGGCATAGATGCCGCGCGGAATTTGATGCTCTTCATAACCCTTCTCCCAAGGCGTCCCGCTGTCGGACACGATCAGCTCCTTGCGCACGATCAGCCGGTCGACGTCGATCTCCTTCGGCCGTTCCTCTTGGGCCTTGATCAGTCCGAACGTGGCGGCCACCGACAGCGCGATCGTGACGAGGCGGTCTTTCATCGGGAAATCTCCATGGTGGGCGGGCAAAGTATCAGGAAAGGACAGCGGGCGATTCTACCGCGCGTCGATTGCGGTGCACGACTGCTATGCCTTATTTTATAGTCACGTTTTCCGCCATACGGTTGATTGCCGCCTAAGTTGCAGGGGCTGTCGCCATGTACTGGCGCGAATTCCTGGGTCCAGACGCGCGAGGATTGCGAGAATATTCATCACGTGCTTTGTTCTGCTAATGGAGAATCGATCATGAAAGACCACCCCGGGCTGTGTTTGGTCGTGGGCGTTGTGACTGTGTTTGTCCTCGGACCCACGGCGACGTCGGCGGTTGCCGCCGGCAAACCGAATGTGCTTATCTTTTATGCCGACGACCTCGGCTGGGGAGAGCTCGGCTGCCAGGGGAACACCCAGATTCCGACGCCGAACATCGATTCGATCGCAAAGAATGGCGTCCGCTTCACGCAAGGCTACGTCGCGGCCACGTACTGCAGTCCGTCGCGCGCCGGATTGATGACCGGCCGCTATCCCACACGATTTGGACACGAGTTCAATAGCGTGCACAATGCGGTGGGCCTGGCCGCGCAGGAGACGACGATGGCCGACCGTCTGAAGTCACAAGGATTCGTCACCTGTTGTGTTGGCAAGTGGCACCTGGGGCATCAACCGGCCAATCGGCCGACGCGACGCGGCTTTGATGAGTTTTATGGGACATTGGCCAACACGCCGTTTTTTCACCCGAACAACTTTGTCGATTCGCGAGTTTCCAACGATGTGCAAGTCGTCAGCGACGATGCGTTCTACACGACCGATGCCTACGCCGAGCGTTCCGTCGACTGGATCGAAAAGAGCAAAGACCGCCCTTGGTTCTTGTATTTGCCGTTCAACGCGCAGCACGCACCGCTTGAAGCGCCAAAAAAATATCTCGATCGTTTCTCAAACATCACGGACGAAAAACGGAAGCTGTTTGCCGCCATGATGTCGGCCATGGACGACGCGATCGGTCGCGTCTTGGCGAAAGTTCGCCAACTCGGACAGGAGGACAACACGCTGGTGTTCTTCGTGGGTGACAACGGCGGCCCCACCGCCAGCACCACCTCGCAGAACGGGCCACTTCGCGGCTTCAAGATGACGACCTTCGAAGGTGGCCCGCGAGTTCCATTCCTGGCCCAGTGGAAGGGACACCTACCGGCCGGCAAGACGTACGATTATCCCGTGGTGAACCTCGACATCCTGCCGACGGCGCTGGCCGCTGGTGGCACGTCAATCGATTCAGCTTGGAAGCTGGACGGCGTGAACCTGTTGCCTTATCTGACTGGCGGCAACAGTGCTCGGCCGCACGAAACGCTGTATTGGCGGTATGGCCCTCAGTGGGCAGTCCGCCACGGCGACCTGAAGCTGGTCGTGTCGCGCGGTGGCAGCGGCGCGCCCGAACTTTATGACCTGGCCAGCGACGTCGGCGAGTCGAAGGACCTGGCCCAGGTGCAACCCGAGCGGGTTCGGCAGTTGCAAGCCATGTGGGACGCGTGGAGCACCGCGCAAGCCCCGCCGAGCGCTCCCGACCAGCCAGCCAGGCAACGGGCGAAGGCGAAGGCCAAGAAAGCGGCGTAGGGCCTCCCCTCGGCCGACTACGGCGCGGCGGTGTGTCGTGGCGCTGACTGTTTTGTTTGTTGAGCCATCCGGCGTCGTACACCGGCTTTGGCGTCGTTTGACAGCGGTTGTCGGAAATCCTCGGAGGCGGGGTGACAGTGCACAATCAGAACCTCCCCTCGATGCTGTAAATCGCCGGTCAGAATCCTTAATCGCTACCGCCAAGACACTTATGGCGAGTTTGCCCATCTAAGAACCCGCCGAAGTTAAGGCTCGCAATTAACAACCATGGACCGTACTTCGCCGGAGATCAAGTCGTTGCCGAGCCGCTTGCATTCCATGATGGGCCGAGATTAGCATCGAATTGGTCCATTTCTCCTACCCTTCATTGGAACAGCCTGGTTCGCCCGGGCGCTCCCACTCATGCCGAACTGGCTTGTTAAGCTCCTCGGACGGTCACGCGATGGTCGTGATCACGTCCAAGCCCACATGACGTTCGGCCAAACATCGTTTGGGCGCACCATTTCTCGAACCGGTCTTTTGCTCAAAAAGCAACTCTGGATATGGCCGATCGTCGCGGTAGTGCTGTTGGCGATTGTCGGTTATGCGGTCAGCCGTTCGATCCAACAAACGATGGAGAACAATCTGCGCTCGGAGCTCGAAACGCTGCTAAGCGTCGAGCGTTCGATGCTCGAAAAATGGTTCAAAGTCCAAGAGTCGAGCGCGCTCACCTTGGCAAACAATCAAGAAGTTCGCAAAACGGTGACCCAGCTTTTGGCGGCCAATGCCGATTCCAAACTCAAGTCCGATCCTGCCGCGACTGCCCTGAGCGAGCGGGACCTGATCGAGTTGCACGCTCGGCTGGGGAAAGAACTGGAGCCGGCCATGTCGGCCCACGATTTCGTCGGCTTTGTCGTGGCTGACAAGCAATTGCAGATCGTCGCGGCCTACACCCCCGGACTGATCGGCCAGACGGTGCCACAGTATGAGGGCTTTCTGACGCGGACGCTCGAAGGCAAGCCGACCGTGTCAGCACCTATTCCGAGCGTCGTCATCCTGAAGGACCGGATGGGTCGCATGCGGATCGGAACGCCCACGATGTTCGTCTGCGCGCCGGTGCGAGACGAAAATTTCCAGGTCGTCGCCATCCTGGCCCTGCGGATTCGTCCCGAGAAAGAATTCACCGATATCCTGCAACTGGGGAGGATTGGCGAAACCGGTGAAACGTATGCCGTCAACAAGGACGGCCTGATGGTGTCCAATAGCCGGTTCGACGAGACCTTGATCCTGCTCGGGCTGTTGCCCGATGAGGATTCGTCGGCTTCGATCTTGAACATTCAGGTACGTGATCCGGGCGGCAATATGGTGGAGGGATTCCGGCCGGGTGTCCGGCGTCGCGATTTGCCGCTTACCAGGATATGTGCCGCAGCCGTCAGTGGCACCAGCGGCATCACGATGGAGGCGTACCGCGACTATCGAGGGTCGCCCTCTGTGGGCGCCTGGACCTGGCTCCCCGAGTATCAGTTGGGCATCATTACCGAAATTGATTCCGCCGAGGCCTATCACCCGCTGACCATCCTGAAACGGTCCTTCTATGTAATGTACGC
>CAZUPX010000030.1:0-2556 GCA_964622155.1 uncultured Planctomycetaceae bacterium
ATACAGAGACCTGGAGCAGTCTCGCGGCATCCTCGCACGTGATCCACGGCCGCTCATCGCGCGGCGGCGGGGCTGGGATGTCGCTGGTGTGGCGGACGTGTTGGACACGCTTCTCCGTCCAAGTCATACCGGTTCCTGTGCGGTACCCAAGTCGATTGAGAGTCGAAACGATTAGGCCGTCGTCGCAACATTCGGCAAGTTGGCGGATCAGTTCGACCACTTCGACGCTGTTGCCGCGGTTGTGCTCGCCAACTCGGTTGCGCTTCACCATCAGGTCGGTGTGCGCGCCGCCGACCCAGTGCAGCTTCATCGTCGCGTGCGACTTGTCCGCCGCTTCCCAAACGACAATCTCTTCGAGGACAGTCTTGAGGATGCGCTTTTTCAGCGTCACCGGGCATTCGGGATGATCCCAGACGCGTCGCAAGTCGTCGCCCAATGCCGTAAGCCTCTCGCGTTCTTCAGCTCCGACAATACGGTGATTAGCATCCAGATCTGTAATCCGTCGCTCGAGCTCTTTTTCACGCTGCAGAGCTTCGTTCCAACGGCGCTCCAACTCGGCGGCGACCAGTCGGTTTTCCGGATCGGTTGCGTTGTACTGTCGTTGGTAGCGAGACGCGTCGAATCGCGCCTTCTCCAACGCCAATTTCAGGGCCTGTCGCTCATCGCCATCCTGCTCCTGCAACCGTTGCCACGCCGCAAGGCTTGCCTCGACACCGAATGGTTGAATGGCCTCGATCACCTCAGTCGCAATTGCCCGGTCGGCTCGTGCCCCACCGAATCGAATGCACGTTTGCTTGATCTGGACCTTGTCATCGCCTGGGCAGCGATAGAACACGTCTCGGCCGCCGCGGCCACCGTAGGTCGTCGAAAGCATCCGGCCGCAATGACCGCAGCGTAACAGACCGCTAAGCAGGGCTGGGCCGCAGCGGTTTGCGCCAGTGCCACTCTTGCCCATGCGGCCTCGCATCGCCGCGTTTGACTCAAGTGTTTTTTGGTTATCGATGAAGTTGTCCCACGTGATGTAGGCCTCGTGGTGATCGGGCATGCAGACTTCCCACTGGTCGCGCGGCAGCCAGGCGGCGTTACGCTTGAGCGTCCGTCCATCGATGATTTGTGTTTTGGTGCGACTACGACCATGCACGAACGCGCCCGAGTATACCGGATTTCGCAGGATCGAGAAGATCCGGCCATATCGCGTCGGGCGCCAGACCACCTGCCAACGGCCACCGCCCCCGGTCCACGCCGGCAATGGAAGCTGTTGTTCCTTGAACCAGAGGTACGTCTGTCGGCAACTACCCAATCCCGCAAACTTACGGAATACCAGCCGCACTGCATCCTGCACTTGTTTGTCCGGCGTCATTTCGATGTGATTGTCGTCGGTTCGGACGTAGCCGATCGCGACCTGGTTCAGCACCTTGCCGCGGAGGATCTTCTGCCGGCGGGATTCGAGGGCGCGTTGTCGCAGCAGGTTCATCTCGAACTCGCTCATCGTGCCTTTCAGACCCAGCAGCAGCCGATCGTTGAGCTGGCACGGGTCGTAAACCCCGTCATGGTCGATCACCAGCGTACGCGTGATCGCGCATAAATCGAGCAAGTGATACCAATCCCGGTTGTTGCGGGCAAGGCGAGACGCCTCGATCGCCAATACGGCGCCGATCTGTCCAGCGCAAACTGCCGCGAGCAACTTGCCGAACCCCGGCCGCTCAACCGATCCGGTGCCGCTGCGGCCCATGTCTTCGTCAATCACGAGCACGCCGTCGAATCCGAGTTTGCGCGCATGATCAGCAAGCTCATATTGGCGACGCTGACTTTCCAGGCGCATGCGCACCTGGCCCAAGGTCGACTGCCGAACGTAGACGGCAGCCTGCCGTTGCAGATGAGATTGTTCAATTTTTGTGTTCATTACGCGGCTCCTTCGTGGGTGGTTTCTGTCGACGGACCAGCTCGGAGAGCATCTGCCCGAGTAGTTGAACCAGGGGCTGGCGTAACGGCGTCGGTAGCGCTGGCGTCCCATGCGGGTTTTTGAACAGCAGCCTGAGTTGCGGGTCGATCTTCCTTGCCATCGGTGACTCCTGTAAGGCCAGAGTCACCAGCGATACCTTGAAAGACGGCGGCAATCAACGGCTGTGCATCGAGAAGGCGTCGAAGGGATTGCAACGCCTTCAGCTCGATCTGAGGACCCGGCACATCGCGCACGAGCGTACAGTAGCTTTCGTCGAGCATCCAAAGCGGCAGTCCAAACTTGCGGCCGTCTTGCAACTCGACTTCGCACGTGTTGGGCATGAACCGGTTGACCATGCGCCGAATCCTCACTTCAGCATCGAAGTGGGCATGATGCCGGTAGCGGATGCGTACTGGTTGTGAAAACTGAGCAGTGTGTGTATGGCTATCAACGGCCGGATGCCACAAATGTGGCCGGCTTCGGCACGTGGTTGAGGCTCAAGCGACACGTCAGAAAGGGAGAGAAGGGAATCGCGATTCTCGCGCCGATTCGCGTTCATCGCTCGGCTAATCGTGACGAACGAACCGAGCGGACGGCCCAAGTCGACAACGAAG
>CAZUPX010000031.1:0-3544 GCA_964622155.1 uncultured Planctomycetaceae bacterium
TCACCGTCGGAGCGGATGTCCAGAAACTGGGCCTGCACTATGTGGCCATCGCCTGGGATGAACACGCGGCCGGCTGCATCATCGATTACGACTTCTTCGAGTTCCTCACCGGGAACCGCCCGGCGTCGGACTGCGAGGTTCTCATCCTTGAGGGGCTATTCGCCTGGCACGAGGCTCAGCAGCATTCACCTTTCCTTTCACCCAACGGCGAGGAGAATTTCACCGATCTGTCTCTGATCGACACCGGTTGGAAGCACGAAAGCTGGAACTCGCAGCCGGTGCAGGTGTTCTGCTCTCAGGTCGGCTTTGGTGGATTCATGCCGTCCAAAGGCGAATCGCCCTATCGCCGGCCTCAAGATTCGGCCCGTGTGATCATAGGCGACAACTGGCACGTCAGTTTCCCCGGCGGCGTACCGGTCGCGATCATGAACTCCGACCACTGGAAGCTGAAGGTCCACGAAGGCTTCCTCGCCGGCCAAGCCGCCGACGGCTCGCTCCTCCCTGGTGCCCTCCGTGTCTTCAACCCGCCGACGATCGATGGACGCCCGAACCGCACGGCCCATCTGTCGTTCTCCAAGCACATCCTGGCCGAGACCTGGGAAACCAGATTCGTCCCCGGCTTCAAAGGCAACCGCACCGGCTGGTGGAAATCACCCAAGCCGAACCATTACTTCGACGCCACCTACCAAGCCATCGTCGCCCGCTCGATGCGTGGTATCGGAGTACTTGAAACACCCACTCTGTCCGCGCTGCCCGTCATGCAACCGACCGGGCCCGCGCAGTCAGCCACATCGTCGGTTGCCACGTTCGAACGGAACCGTTGGTAAGAGCCCCACCATGCCCAAAGTAAAAGACGAGACGCCCGAGCCCAATTCGGTCTTGATCGAAGTTCCACTCGCCGAAGTACCGCCGGCGACGTGGGGGCTACATATCAACACGCACCTGACGATTGAACAGTCACACGCACTTCGGCGCGTGGCGGCAGCGTTGGATGGTCGACTGGTCCGGCTATCAAATGGGCGCCGCGTGGTTAGTCACTGCGACGCAATACGGTACTTGTGCGAGCGGATTGCCACGGCAGAAGTATAATTGTCACGTCTGCTTACGAGCCGCCTCTGCACGCTCCTGGTAATCAGAAAACCTGCTCGGCGAATCGTTCTTTACCGATGCTTGAATCCGCGACTTGATTAACGGCAACATTCGCCATCGGTTGCCCTCGGGCGAGCGTATGGACGGTTCTTGCTTGAACCATTCTACAACCTCGACTGGATTGCAGTCCGGTAGGAGGCATGACACAGTGTCGGTGTTCACTTCATCCAAGAAGGCCAGTGCAATTGTCCACTGCCTCTGCTCCAGCGACATCCAGCGGGTGGTTCGGTCGACAAATGTTTGCAGACCCAGTGCACTACCTCCGCCATGCTGCTCCCATTCTGCCTCTGCTGCCAGCAAATAGGGCAATCCAAGTGAGTCTTTGAGTATGCGGGCAATCACCGTGGGGTCGGAGATTCCCAGTGACCGCAGGTACTTCTCAGACTCACAATCTGACAGAGGAGCAAGCCTGACATCGAGGACGATTTCGTCCTTGAAGTACTGCTCCCATCTGAAGCCGACATCGCGCACGCTGTCCCGACCAAGAATAACAAACAATGTGTCAAATGCGACCTTACGTAGTCGAGGAAGGAAATCTTGCCGCAAAAAGTCGTCGAGAGTCGACCCTAGCGTTTCATAGTCGTCAAGAATCACGAGGCATCGGTCAAGCCCCGCGACTTTCTGTGGTAGATAGCGATTCCAGTCCACGGATCGGTAGCCGGACAGGATTGCGGCCAAGTCAATAGTTAGGTACTCGGCAAGCCGGCCAGAGAGGTCTTTGCGAAGCAGATTCCTCTCCCGGGCGGATCGTCCAATAGGGAGCAATCCGAACAGGTTGCCTTTCTCTTCACGATAGGCTTTCGAGCGCTGGGCTACCGTGATCAGCTTTTCGAGATCTTTGCCTTTGAATCGCTTCGCGACCCGAGATGCCTTTTTCATCTTCGGAAGCACCTCCAGCAGGCCAACGGTGCCGTCGTACAATGCACCGATCATTCGCGCCAATTCGGGATCGTCTTTTGCACCAACCTCAAGCTCTGCTCGAGCGTCGGCGTCCATTCGTTGGAGACAATGCCAACCCTCTCGCGTGACGCGAAAGTATTGAGGATCACCGGAAATCGCAGGTGGGGTCGTCGCTATGAGATCCCGAACCATCAAGTCTGCAAGGGTTACTGAGCTGGTGTTGGCATCGACTCGCAGAGGAAGATAGTTCAACGAAGCTAAGTCTAGGCCGGAGAGAACATGGTTGAGCATGTAGCTCTTGCCTACACCTCCTGGACCACTAATTGAGATGATCCTGATTCGCGTTCTGGGCTGTTGATCGCTCAGAACTCGACTGATGTCCTCGACTGGATTGTCGCGACCAACGAAGGGACTCATGCAGGCTACTCTCCATTGATCCAAGACGACCACTCACTGTCCTGCCTTACGTGCTCGCCGCACACTCTCTCGCACACTTCCACTATCTCAGCTGCAGGGACCACACAGAGGCCATCGGTGTCCGGTGGCGCATCGAGCAGCAGCTTCGCCACAGCTGTGATTGCATTCGCGATCGACGTATTACTGACAATCCCCAAAGCCCTGTTCAACGACTCTTGTATCAGCGTATTCGCAGTCGGGTTATCAAATTCGATCGAGGGCGGTTTGACCTGATTAAGTTCCTTGAGGCCAAGGAACGTCAAGAGCACACGCGTCATATCTCGAAAATCGTCATCGAAGTCACATTGCTCTGGCGGAGCATGAACTGTAGCGGAGGCATGACCTGCCCACAACACCAGCAGCCGTGACCGAGCATTTCGCAGTGAGTCAGCTGCTGGGACGTCAGCTTTCATTCGCCCCTGCGTCACGCCACCATCGATTCGCCGCATCTGAATATGGTGCATTTGGCCTTCCCATCCAACTAACCATTGCGTGACGGCGTGGCCAGCTTCATGGGTGGCAATCTGGATTGGTATCGCCGGCATAGCATGTCTGCGGAGTGATTGAGGGACGAGCAGTTAGTAGCGATGGGACGACCCTAGCTGTCAAAACAAAGCCCTATCGTACCTGTGCTACCGCACTTAGAAAATGCTGCGTGGCCATTACGATTGGGGTATGGCCGATCTGACTACACTGCCGAGCGTTGAATCCGAGCTCGCCGCCACCGCCGACTACGACGTCGCGATTGATGTTTCCAAGGCGAAGCGCCGCGCGGCAGCGTTGCGCCGGAAGCTGGACTTCCCACAGTCGAGCGGGCGGGGCGAGCAGAACGTCGCGTTCGCGATGCAGGCTATCGAGAACCAGTTGCAGCAGGTGCTGGCCTGGATCGCGACCAACGAAACGCCGAGCGACGCGTCGCGATTGGCGAATCCTGATGTCGTGCATGCGGATTTCTCGAACTTCCGGGGCTGCTGATGATCGCTCGGGCAAACAACACGAACGGTCACGCCGGCGACAGGCTGCCTGCGGAAATCGTCGA
>CAZUPX010000032.1:0-2300 GCA_964622155.1 uncultured Planctomycetaceae bacterium
AGAATTGAACTGATCATCAACATGAAAACCGCCAAGGCGCTCGGCGTCATCGTCCCGCGGACCCTGCTCGCGCTCGCCGACGAGGTGATCGAGTAAGCTCGCCAATGATCGCTTGTGGCACGACCCAGACATTCCGCAATGTCCGCTGTTCAGTCGGGATGGCGGGAAGTGAACGTGAGCGAGCCGCACTCAACGGGCTAGTATATGACGCCCAACCAGCCAGTGGAGCGGACCCGCCTTCGGCGGGCCGCTCACTGGCAGCGTTGGACAGATCCAAGGCGATGAGCAGGCTCGGGCGCAAGGCCGTCCAGGTTTGTTGAAAGAGAGCACAAGGCAGGTTGCGAGGCGATACGGACGCTCGATTGCGAGAGGGGCGCTATGATCGAAGAGGAGGCTGTCCGCAACGTGGTCAATGGCTTCGCGGAGGCCTGGAATCGCCACGACACAGACGCGCTCGGGGCTCTGTTTGCGCCGAGTGCCGACTTCGTGATCATCAACGGACAGCGCTGGAAGGGGCGCCAGGAGATCCAGACCAACGCTGCGTTTCTCCACGGCACGATTTCGCAGGACAGCATCGGCGTGACCGTACCCGCTCAGGCCTACGCGATATTCAGTTCCGTCACGTATCGTTTTGACGGCGTTGATGTGCGATTCATCAAAGGCGACGTCGCGATCGTACATGTTTCCTGGGTGCAGCTGGGTGATACTCGCCTTCAGGAACCACGCCGCGGGATGCTGACCTTCGTGGTCGCTCGTGATCGCGATCGGTGGGCGCTCAACGCCGCGCAAAACACACTGGCATGAACCAAGCAGTAGTGGGCGCGGGCCTGTCCAACAAGCCGTTTCACCTGACGCCGGACCGAGCGACCGAGGGAGCGAGGCCCGGCGCAGGTGAACGGCAGCGTTCGGCGCACATGACCACGGATGGCGCAACGCTGAGCGAACGACGTTTGAGAGCATCCGCATGATCTCATACGATGCCGGCGCGGCCTCCTACGATCAGCTGTCAGGACGATGGTCTCGGCTGTACATCCCAACTTTGCTCGCTCAGGCCGGCATCGCTGTTGGTCACCGGGTTCTCGACGTAGCGACGGGCACCGGGGAAGCGGCAATTCTCGCCGTATCTCGCGTCGGTTCAGGCGGCAAGGTCGTTGGGATTGACGTGTCGCGGCCGATGCTCGGCGTGGCCGCGGCGAAAATGGCCCAGCCGCCGATAGCGTTACTACAGATGGATGCGCAGGCGCTAGCTTTCAAAGACGAGAGTTTCGACGCGGTAGTGTGCCAGCTCGGCCTCATGTTTCTGCCCGACGCTGTCAGAGCGCTCCGAGAGTGGACGCGCGTTCTTCGCTCGCGCGGGCATCTCGCGGTCTGCGTCTGGGCCACCCCCGACCGTGTACCTCTTTTCGGAATCCTAATGGATGAACTCAGTTGCCACCTCCCTGACCAGCGTGACGTGCTTTATCAACCCTCCGCATTGGCCGATCCGGACATTCTCGGACGATTACTGGCAGGCGCGGGCCTGAAAGCCGTTCGTGTGACGCGGGAGACTCGCGTCCATCGGTTCACGTCGTTTGACGAATACTGGCAGCCGTTTGAGGCAGGAGGCGGACGCCACGGGCAGCTGTACATGAGACTTCCGGTTCCTGTGCGGCGGACAGTTCGAGATACTGTGCGCAAGCGCATGGAACCATTCTTCGTGGACGGATGTCTAAAGATGGAAGCGGATGTCTTCTTGGCTGCCGGCGAGCGATAGCGGCAACCGCGCCGGCGGCAGGGGCGCCGAACTTCACGTTCGAGCGGACCGCTGGCTCGCCTTCGCTCGCCGCGGCCGCTCAACGTGGCGTTCGGCGGAAAAGGGCATAACAGACTCGAGCAGGCCAAGGAGAATCTTCGATGCCTGACGTCACCCCAGATCTGATCTTTCAAGTCGCGAATGGCTTTATGTCCGCGAAGCACCTCTTTGTGGCGAATGAGGTCGGGCTCTTTGCGGCGCTGGAGGAGTCTCCGGCGGGCCTGGACGATCTGACGAAACGCATGGACGTCCCGCGTCGCACTCTGCGGATACTCGCCGATGCCATGGTTGCCCTGGGCTTCGTGGAACGGCAGGGCGACCTGTACAGAAACAGGCCCGTCGCCTCCGCGTTTCTGAGTGGTCGGACCAGTGCCGACTTACGCCCAGCCTTGCGGTACTGGAATCGCCTCAACTACCAGCGCTGGACCAACTTGGAAGAATCGGTGCGCACGGATCAGGCGATCCTTGGCGAGTTCGCGTTCACTGCCGAGGAACAACGACTTTACAC